>NZ_JALNUM010000218.1:0-3668 GCF_026540795.1 Methylobacterium sp. GC_Met_2 | reverse complement strand
CGTGTTAGAACTCTTCGCTTGCCGTGTATTTGAGCAGCACGGTTCGCAGCTGCGCAAATCCGACGTTGTATTAAAGGATGAAGTATCATTAACGGTCGCCACCGTCGCTCTGGTTCCAAAGTAAAGATGCTACGGCTACTGTCAAGTTATCGCGATAATCCGGTATGACGGCTGCACGGTCAACACGAAACGCATCGAAAGGATTTGGCGATAGGAAGTCTTAAAGCTTCTACTCGAGAGCGGATGTTGTCGCGCCTCTGGCTCAACAACGGCTCAAGCAAACGCCTGCGACCGGTGCTTCCCCACGATATGGTCATCTGACTTTGTCGAGCACCTCACATGCAATGAGGCAAGTACCAAATCCTGAACGTCATCGATAAATCGAACCGCGAGTGCTTGGTTATGCCGATCGCTCGTAAGTTTATGCGCCTGGACGCGATCGATGTGCAACCTAATCTGTCAGCCTTCGCGGGGTATCTGGTCATATCCGCTCGGATAACGGGCCGAACTTCATCGCCAGAGCGGTGCAAGCCTGGATCGCAGCGGTTGGCTCGCAAACCGCCGATATTGAAGCTGGCAGTCCGTGGCAGAACAAGTACTTCGAGAGAGCCGACGCGAAGCTACGGGATGGTTTGCCCAACCCTAAGGCGTTCTATCCCTCGAGAACGGAGGCTTCGTGGTCGAACACTTGAGGAGGTGCGATAACACCGTCCTATCGTCCGGACCCATAAAGGTGGCGCAGCCGGCTTGGATGTGATTCACGGCTTCCGTGAGAGGAGCCGATGGATCAGTTCTGGCTGAGGGACGAGCAGTTTGCGCGGTTCACGCCGCACTTGCCCACCGACATACGGGGCAAGGAGCGCGTAGACGACCGGCGGGTGATCAGCGGTATCATCCATGTCCTTAAGTCCGGCGGGTGTTGGACGGACGCACGCGCCAGGTCTACGGGCCGAAGAAGACGCTCTACAACCGCTTCGTGCGCTGGGCGGCTAAGGGAGTCGGGGTCGGCTTGTTCGAGACGCTGGCGCAAGCCGGCGGCCTGCCCTCCCAGGTGCTGATCGACACCACCACCGTGAAGGCGCACTGCTGCGCGGCCGGGGGTAAAGGGGGTAGCAGAGCCAAGCCATCGGCCGCTCGCGCGGCGGGCGCACGACCAAGATCCACGCCCTCACCGATCGCTTCTACCGCCCGCTCGCCTTCCTGCTGACCGGCGGGCAGGCCACCGACTGCAAGGCCGGCGCGCTGCTGCTCGAACATCTGCCCGTCTTCCGCATCGTGCTGGCTCACAAGGGCTACGACACCGAAGCCATCCGCCGGCAGATCGAGGCCCCCGGGGCCGCACCCAACATCCCGCACAAATCAAACGGCGCTGGAAGCCATGCTTCTCGCCTGTGCTCTATCGCGGCCGCAATGCCATCGAGCGCATGTTCGGGCGGCTCAAGGACTTTCGCCGCATCGCCACTCGCTACGACCGCTCGGCTACGAACTATCTCGCTGCCGTCTGCGTCGCCGCTACCGTCAGCTACTGGTTATGAGTCCGGGCGGTAGTCCACTCATCGCTCCACTACGAGCTGCCTGCGCCAGAGGTAAGCCTTTGGCCACAGGATCGAACGTCTCAATGTAACTCAGTTGGCTCGCTATCGACGCGCGATCGGTGATGTCCGCGACCCCGACCTGGGCCGCCGGACACTAGCAGACCCCCAGTGCCATTGCTAATTCTCTTATTTAGACGCTGCTCCCCACTGGATCAGTCCAAAAAGATAAACCGCGTATAAAAAGCAGATCGCACATGCCGCGCCACTCACCAAGCCAAGGAAAATGAATAATTTTGGGCGGGGAAAATATGCGGTAGTTGGAGATACAGCTGTTTGCAATATTCTGATACCGGACGACGTTTCACCGGATGACCACAGGTTATTAACGCGGGCATCGACTCCGCTTTTATTCAATGCATTTATATAATACTGCGTTTGACTAACGCTTCTTTGTAGACTCAAAAAAATGGGTTCTGCGTCGGATAAATCTTGGAGCTCCCTGTCGGATCTTTGGATCGCCTCTATCTGTCGGATCCTCAACTGCTTAAGCCCAGATAATTCAAAGTTTCTATCGACCAGAGATGAGCTTAGTTGCTGATAAATCTTGATATTGATAAGGGGGGGGTCGCCCGAAAAGTCGTCTCCCTTTTTGAGCGGCTTAACTTCGGAATTTAACTGGGCCGTTCCATAGATCTCAGGAGGTAAAGCAGTTCGAAGACGAAGAGCCGAAATGCCTTGCCGAATCGAGTCGGCCTCGGCTTCTTTTTTGCTAATTTCGCCGTCGGTCTGTTGGAGAGATTTGGCGTCGTCGTCCCTCTTACCTAAAAGCAACTTCTTTTGCTCAGTTACATCCCAAAGCGCATGTTGCTTGCTGAATTTTGAGAGCTTAGCGCTTTCTTCGCTAAATTGCCGCTCGTAAATTTTCGCCTGCTCTTTATAGAACTCTTCTGCGTCCCCGTTCAGTGCCAACGAGCTTCTTTTCTTTATATATTCTGACATAAGCTCGTTGACAAATCGGGAGCTGTTGACGCTGCTGTAGTCCTTGAATCCTATCCGTACTACGAAGCCGTTGTTATCCGAAGAAACTGTAAGATTGCCCCGCGCCCGCAGAGATGCCTGCTCATAAATCGCTTCGAAACCATCCTGTGTATTTAAATCAGGGTACAGCACTTGAACCCCAATGTCCTTAATTGTGGCGCGAATTACATCCTCACTCAAAATTATACTAATCTGCGCCTTCACAACCAAATCATAAGTCACCTGCGGCGGTGTAGATCTATCGTCTCCATTAGCCGAGATTGCTCTAGACGCACCGGTCGGGCTTATGATGAGAGACCCAGTCGCCTCGTATCGAGGTCGAGACACCGCAGATATATATATTGCTAAAATAATTGGAATGATAAAAACAGACGTCGCTATTGTTAGCACAACAGGGTGTCCAGCCCTGATCCATCGAGACCTGGAATGGATTGGTTCGGACGCTTTAGTATTTCCAATTATAAAAATGGGCTTATTCATTTAGTGCTATGCATCCCAGCGCTATGTTAAATTATGGGCCCGTTGTGCGCGAATTGCACCTTCGCATTAGCAAGAGGCGTGAATTACACAGAAAACCAACCGGTCTCCTGGGACCACGGATGCCGTTTTGGCAATCAACCTACAGGAGGTTGCCAAATTATAACATATTATGTCGACAGGGCAACCATCCCACAATTTCCTGCGGACGAACCCTCCTCGGAAATTCAAGCCGTAGTCTTTTAGGCTGACGACATGCTGATCTATCTCGATGATAACTTCATCCGTACTCACATCGACGTGATGCGGGAGACCTTTGTGAATCGACTTCGTGTCGGGCACGGGTAGGTCTTGTCGTCGCCTGGACAGACTGGCGGGGCTCGCTCTTTTTTTCTTTCCGGAGCAAAAGAGTCGATGATGAACGATGCGCAATCGTATGAAGTGAAGCCTTTGGAGAAGGCTTGCTGACAAAGCCTAGCATAGGTTTGGGAGATAGGTGGAGCAAAGCAGATCGACTGAGGACCCGTGCAATAGGCTGATCTGGTGGGACTGTCGCGATGGCAGTTGGCAATGACAGGCATGCGCAGCTGTCCGGGTGGCTCCAGCCTTGCCTGACGG
>NZ_JALNUM010000217.1:0-3943 GCF_026540795.1 Methylobacterium sp. GC_Met_2 | reverse complement strand
ACCTCTCACACCGTGGAGGCTTGCTGAGCGGGAGCATGCCTGAACTGTTACGCTCAGCCACACGGTTTCTTCCGGACATTTCTGGTTTGAAGGGAACTGTGGCTGGGCTGCCACAGATGTGGCAAGCCGTGCGATCAGCGGCTGCCCGCAGAGCGCCGGGCGGCCATATCATAACGGCTCGCCCAGCCGCCCACGCGTAAGAAGGTAAACGCGTAAATTATTGGACATCCTGCCACTAATTGTAAAAAAGTAAGAGCGTCAGTTTTTAAGCCGTTTTTACGGGTTTGATGGTGGACTAGTGAAAGCGTGGGTTGGTGGGTAGAGAGAGCACGATGAAGGTCGTCAGCGTCATCGGCCAGAAGGGCGGGAGTTCAAAGAGTACCGTCGCCCTCAATCTAGCAGTCTGCGCCGAGCAGGCTGGGTACTCCGTTGCGGTGATCGACACGGACCCACAGGGCTCGGCTCACAAGTGGTTCGAGCGCCGCGAGGCAGAGACGCCATCCATCGTCCGCGAAATCGACCCGGACGCCCTCCCCCGGCTCATCAAGATCGCGGCCTCGAACAAGACCGACCTTCTCATCGTGGATACCCCGGGCAAGGCAGAGGCGACCGCGCTGGCCGTATCCGAGTTGGCCGATCTCATCCTCGCACCCGTGAAGCCGACGCAGTTTGATCTGGAGACCTTGGGGGCGGTTAAGCGCACCATCCGGATCGCCGAGAAGATGGACGCAGGCTGGGTGATGCTGAGCCAGGTACCGCCCAGCTCCAAGAAGGTGGCCGACGAGGGCGAGGCGGCCGTTCAGGGCTACGGCCTTAAGCTGGTGCCGCACAAATTCATGACTCGCGCGGATTTCGCCTATTCGATGTCGAGCGGCCTTGCCGCTACCGAGTTCGAGCCGAAGGGCAAGGCCGCCCAGGAAGCCCGGGCTCTGTTCGGGTGGGTTCGCGACACTCTCGGGCTCGCAGGCCCGTCTGAGCGTGAGATAACTGACGCGTAGAATTGTAGAACCGTGGGAGCGTAAGATCGTGGCCAAAAAGGCATCGGCGTTCACGCCGCCTCCAGAGGATGAGCCCGAATTGGTAGGCGCCCTGGCATCAAAGGCCCCTGAGTCTGCTGGCGAGCCCGCTACCGCGCCTCTGTCGGTCGCCGCGCCGTCGCCTAGCTCCAAAGCCCTCCCGAGCTACCGAGTGGGTAAGCGCAACCTATCGGCCTGGATCGACGAGAAGGCTTTCAACCAATTTAAGGCCATGGTGTCGGAGGAGGGGAAGACGATCCAGGATTTCATGGTCGAGATGGTCAACCGTGAATTCGCCCGAAAGGGCCGGCCGCAGATAGCTAAGTGACAGGCGGGCTCCGGCCCGCCGCTCAGTTATCTCACGCTCTTACGCTTCTACTTTTCCACGCTCACACTCGTAAATTAGATTGCTGATGCATTGGCGTAGCGATAGCTTCCGGTAATTCGCATTCCCGGAAGTTTCGATGTGAGCCAGTCGCCTGTCATCCTGCTGCCCGACGATAGCCCCCGCCTGCCGGTCGAGGCTGCCGCGATAGTTCGCGCCTATCAGCTCGCCAGTAAGGCAGATGCGACCGTGCGAGCTTATCGGTCCGACGTTCAGGTGTTTCAGGCATGGTGCGCCCGGTTCGGGTTCCGGTCCCTGCCGGCGAGCCCCGAGGCCGTGGCGGGCTTCCTGGCGCATGAGGCGGATGCCGGTCGCTCCGCATCGACCATTGGCCGACGGCTGGCCGCGATCCGGTACGGGCACAAGCTGGCGAAGGCCGCGGACCCGACGGACGACGAGGACGTGCGCGCCACCATGAAGGGGATCCGGCGCCGGGTGGGCGTGGCCCCGACCCAGAAGGCCGCTGCGACCGTCGACATCCTGCAGATGCTGCTGGCGCGGACGCCGGACACCCTGACTGGCAAGCGGGATCGCGCGCTGCTGGCCCTCGGGTTCGCGGGCGCGTTTCGGCGGTCCGAATTGGTGGCGCTCGATGTTGAGGACCTGCGGGACGATCCCGAGGGTCTGCGGGTCACGGTTCGGCGGTCAAAGGTCGATCAGGAGGGCGCAGGGTTCGTGAAGGCAATCCCGACCGGCCGCTACATCCAACCCGTGCGCCTCGTGCGGGAATGGCTGGATGCAGCCGGCATCGTCGAGGGCCCGGTGTTCCGGCCGGTGTCGCGGTCGGGGAGGGTGCGCAAAACGGAAACGGTTTCCGGTTTGACGCCTCGCCTCACAGACCGGTCCGTCGCCAACATCCTGCAGAGCTACTGCACGGCTGCCGGGCTCGATGCCTCAACGTTCGGGGCGCACAGCTTGAGGGCCGGCTACATCACGACGGCGGCTGAGCGCGGAGCAGACCTCGCCCGGATCATGGACCAGTCCGGACACCGGAACGCCGACACGGTGCTAGGCTACATCAGGCGCGCGAACGCCTTCAAGGGACACTCGGGGAGCGGGTTCCTGTAGGACCCGGTCGGCGCGCAACCGGAGCTCGCTCGGCTGAGATCGTTCAAGAAACGAGAGTGAGCTCGTCCTCCCGGGCAGCGCGTTCGCCATCCACTGACTTGATCCGGTAGCAGGGCTCGCCGGACCCGTCGTCCGGCATGAGCCGAACCACCTTATAGAAGCCGTGGAGGAGGGTACCTTTATTGCCGCCGTAGCTAATACCGAGCTGCCGAACGTTCTGACCGAGCTTGAACTTGTGAGACATTGTCCGTCCTCCGGGGTGATGAAGCCTCACAGGCTTTCGTCAACCTACCAGCGCGCTTTGGCTTAGCCAGGGTGGGGAGAAACAGATGAAGCCGCTCCCAGGGGAACGGCTTCGAACTCGTCATAAGGCAGACGAGTGAGGCTCAGGCGGCCAGAAGGCTGCCAGCTGACTGCTTACCGGTGCGGAGGTCGGACTCCATTTCGTAGGAGACCTTCTGACCTTCGATCAGGTTGTTCATGCCGGCGCGCTCGACGGCGGAGATGTGAACAAACACATCCTTGCCGCCGTCATCCGGCTGAATAAAGCCAAAGCCTTTGGTGTCGTTGAACCATTTAACGGTGCCGATGCTCATAAGTATTCCGTATCTATATAGTCAAAATGAATGGGTCGTGCGCTTGCAATGCAAGCGTCCGATCGTTGATCGTCGAAATATGGGAGAGATGCAGAGCGCTCGCCCTGTTGAGGCGATACGGCCGAATATCTGGCCAAAAGTCGATTTAACATGTGTACGCCGTTCGCGAGATAATCACAACCGCACAGCGTGAGCGGGTAACTCGACATGCCGAACCGAAGGAATTGACGATGCATATCAGCGGCAGGGTGCCGCACGACGATTTCAGGGAGGGCTTCGCGGTCGGCTTCCAGCTCATCCAGGGAACGGCCGTCGTACCGCCAGCAGCAGCAAGGGAGCCCGATGAGGTTGCCGACACGACGCGGTTTCTTCTGGGCGTTCGAGCGGGCATTGCGGCGGCTGGCGGCAAGCTGTCCTAGGCGCGCCTTATATCCGCCACGACCCGCTCCCCGTCCGCACCGTCTTATAACCGCTGATGCCGCAACTGGGCTTCGGCGGGGTCTTCAAGGCAAAACCCGATCGAACGCGGTCGAGGAGCTGCCTGATGGGGCCGAGGGCTGCTTAGATCAAAAGACGCGCCGGCTGCGCGTGAACGGGCAGAACACGGCAACCGGCGCGCTCGCGAACGGGAGCGTGAGGGCGCTCAACCGCCGCGATACAGGGGGAAGGGGGATCGGAGGCGGAAAGATCCGTAGCCTCCGAGCTACTACGCCTCGGCAGCCGCCTTGTTCTTCCGCGGGCGACCAGGAGCACGCTTCGGCTTGTCGGAGACCGTCTCCGCAGGCTCAGCGGCCTTCGGAGAGGTCTTCTTGCGCTGCTGGCCGAGCCCGAAGCTTCGAGCGAGCGCTGAGCGCTGCTCGGAGTAGCTGGCGGCCGTC
>NZ_JALNUM010000216.1:0-3995 GCF_026540795.1 Methylobacterium sp. GC_Met_2 | reverse complement strand
TGCGACAGCAATGTCTCGCGGTCCAGCCCGGTCTGGCTCTGGAGGGTGTCCACCGTGTCGGAGCCGAGCGCCCGGGCGAGCTGGTCCGGGGCCACCGGGCGGTTGGTGCCGTGGCCGATCCAGGACTCCATCACGTCGCCGAGGCCCCCCTGGCGGAACCGATCCACCAGCCCGTCGAGGCCGCCGAGATCCCCCTGCCCCGCCGGAGCGGCGCGGCTCGGGGCCGGGCCGCCGCCGGGGCCGTCGAGCATGCCGGACAGGTCCGAAAAATCGCCAGGCGGCAGGGACGGGTCGACGCTGCGCTCCGGGCCGCTGTCGCGGCGGCCGCCGGACTGGTCCCAGCCACCGATATCGCCGCTGTCATCGGGCCGGCGCCCGCCGGCATCGGCGGGGTGCTGGCCGGGATCGCGCCCGTAGGGTCCGGCGCCGCCGGAGCGGTCGGCCTCGGGGCCCGGCTCACCCTGGCGCCCGCCGCCAAAAATGTCACCGAAGCCGCCGCTCGCGCCCTTGGCGAGCAGGAGCATCAGCAGGGCCTTCACCAGGGGGGACATCCCGCCGGCGCCGCCCTTCTGGCCACCGAACACCTGTCCGAGCACGCCGCCGATCGCCGATTCGAGCAGTCCCATGCGCCCCTCCCCCGGAGCCCGCTGCGGGCTCAGGCGAACAACCGCTCAGTTGGGGTGTCGGTTGCCTGGCGCGGGCGGCATTGGAGGGGCTGGGACTCTGTCGGGCAACGCCGCGGCTCGGACTCGCGCGGCTCGTGCGTCCCCTCTATGGCCGACGATGTGCACAGACCACCGTCTGCGAGGCGCGACGGTCTCCCTCTCCCGAGCGAGAGAGGGCACTCACGCCTCAACCTGCAAGCGTATTGCCACCCGCGTGTGAACCTGCAAATCCCCCGATTGCGAGAGACGCGGAGAAGGGCGGGCGCGCCCTCGCTAGCGGGTCGGGCCGGTCAGGGACGCCTGCGTGGTGCCGTGGGCGGTGGTGGCGTCGGCGGGCTCGGATAGCGGCATAGTCGCGGCGGCGAGCGCCAGGGCGGTCAGGAACAGGCCGGTGGCGGCGGCGCCCGCCCGAGGGCGCGGCAGACGGAGGGCGGCGCGGCGCGGACGGCGATCGGTCATCGACATGGTGGCCTCGTCCAAGGGGGTGGGCCTCGGGCCCGTATGACCATGCAACGCCGGTCGGGGGCGGACCGGTTCCCGACGCTTCAGCGCCGGGCGACGAGGCGGCGTCCGAGCGCCCCGAGGGCGCAGCCGGCGCAGTAGGGCGGCAGGATCAGGGCGGCGCCCTCCAGCCAAAGCCCCGGCAGACCGGGCACGAGGGCGGCCAGCGCCGCCGCCGCCAGCAGGCCCGCGGCCACGAACAGGCCGAGCGGCACGGCGGTACGATCCGGCCAGCCCGCGAGCGCCCCGACCACGAGGCCGAGCGCCCCCGCCCCGGCGAGTCCGGGCCAGAATCCGGCAAGCAGCAGCATCACGGCCGGTGGGCCTCCCAATGAGCGCGGCACGCGTCGGGGCGCGTCCCGGCCTGCGGGCGCCCGGCGGAGCGACGGGGCCTCACGGCAGCAGCGCGAAGGTGACGGGGCCGGCGGGCGTATCCGGCCCGGCGCTCACCTGATCCGGCCGGGCGCCAGCCTGGAGCAGATACTCGACCACGGCCTGGGCGCGCAGCCGGGGCAGGTCCTGCGGCGGCTCGTCGGCGGTCGCCTCGGGTTTCTTGGGACTCGGCTTGGGACTGGGACTCGGCTTGGGACTCGGCTTGGGACTCGGCTTGCCGCGCTTGGCGGCCTCCTTGATCGCGTCCGTGCCGGATCCCTTGCCATCGGGCTTGGCCTCCGACGCGGTGTCGTGGGCCTTGCCGTCGTGGGCCTTGGCGTCGTGCGCTTTGGCGTCGTGCTGGCCGGCCGGCTTCGGATCCGCCTTCGCGTCCGCCTTGCCGGGGGCTTCCGTCTTGGCCGCGCTGGCGACGCGGGTCGGCTCGGCCTCGGGCGGCGCGGCCGGAGGGGTGCCCTCCCCCGGGCCCGCGGCCGGTGTCGGCGCGGCCTTTGCCGGATCGGCGGGGCCCGAGACGGCGATGCGCAAGGTGGGACAGGCCTTGGCCAGGGCCGCCAGGGCGTCGAGGGTCGGATAGAAGGTCGGGCCCGGCGCGGCGCTGCCCACCGGAAAGCGCAGATCCGCCCCGGTGGTGGCGGCGGCGAAATCGGCGCGGCAGGTCGCCGGGTCGCGCCGCTCCGCCGGCTGCCGGGCCGAGACTGTGGCCTTCCCGGTCCAGCCCTGGGGCAGCGCCTCGGCGAGCCGGTCGGGCGCGCGGGCCGCGACCTCGCGGTAGAGGCTCTCACCGGTCAGGGTCAGCGTCCGGTCCGAGACGCTGGCCTCCCCGGCGGCGAGGCTCACCACCAGCGGCGCCGCGGCGGCCAGCGCCGCTCCGAGATTCGGAGGCGCGCCGTCGGCGAGGCGCGTGCGGTCGAGGATCGGCTCGCGGAACAGGCGTGGCCGCAGGGCATCGAGCACCCGGTCCCGGGTGGCGGCATCCGGGACATGCCCGGTGAGCGTCACCGCCTCCGGCGTCCGGCGGATCGCCACCCGGTAGGGCGAGAGCGGCCGCGCCGTCAGGGTGACCCGCCCGGCCGAGACGCCGGCGGGGCGGGCGTCGCGCATCAGCGCCTCGGCGTCGGGGATCGCCTGCGCGTCCATGGCGTCGCCGCTGACCGAGACCGCGCCGTCCGTGAAGGTGACGCGGCCGGTCTGGATCAGCGCGGCGAGCCGGAACATGAAGCCGATCAGGGTTTTCGAATCGATTGCGGGGTCGAGCCCCCGGGCGGTCACCAGCCGGTCGTCCACGGCCGCGCCGGGGGTCTCCTGAGCCACCTCCTGGGCGGCGCGCCGGGCGGCCTCGCGATCGGCCGTGGAGGGGATGAAGCCGTCAAGCGCGATCCCGCCCGTGGCCTTCTCGACCGTGAAGCGATACTGCGCCACCCGCGGTGGCAGGATCTCGACACGGCCGATGCTGAACCCCGCCGGCGGTTCCGACAGGGCGGCCCGCAGCGCCTCGTAGGCCGGCACGTCGAGGGCTTCGCCCGAGAGGCTGAGCACGGTGTCGCTGAGCGCGGCCCGTCCGCCCGCCGCCAACCCGGACAGCCGCGCTGCCAGGAAGGCCGCCGCGCTCGGGAAATCCGGCGGCGCCCCCCGGGCGGCCCGGGCGGCATCGTCGAGGCTGGTGCCGGGGCCGAGCATCCCGGTGACCCGCGCCTCCAGCGCCCGCCGCCCGATCTCCACGGGGCGGCTGCCCTCCAGGGCGACCCGGTCCGGGCCCAGGCGGATCGCCGCCCACTGGAACGGCGCGGCGGTCTCGACGAGGCCGACACCCGAGACGATGCGCCGGGGTCCGTCCAGGACGGCGAGGCGGAACAGGGTGGCGGCGCGGGCGCTCGCGTCCGGCGCCTCGCCGGCCGCCACGAGGTCGCGGCCCTCTACGGCGAGGCGCAGCCAGGGCTCGCCCGTGTCGGTGGCCGTACCGGCCGCCACGGCTGCCCCCTCGGCTTCGAGCCGCTCGGCGATGCGCGGGCCGGCATAGAGCGTCGCGCTCGCCCAGATCAGCGCGAGCGCCGGCAAGCCGGCGAGCCAGCCGGTGCGGCGCAAGCCTCGGGCGAAAGGATGGGGCACGGGCACGCAGGTGAGTTGATCGGATCCTGGGCCGAAACGACACCGCCTTTTCGGCAGCATGAAGGCTGCGCCGCGGCAGCAGGTCGCCGGAACGGCCCGGGCCGGGTCCGGTTGGGTCTGGCATCCGCTGCGCGGAGCCCGCCATGGAGAGTGCCTTGCGCGTCCTGTTCGCCGCTGTCCTGCTGAGTTCGATCGCCGCCCCGGCTTCGGCGCAGAGCCTGTCGGCCACCGCGACGGCGCCTGCCGCGGCCTCCCTGGAGCCGGTCACCGCGATCTCCAATCCGGGGCAGCTCAGCCTCGGTGGTGGATCCACGACCGGACCGTTCCCGA
>NZ_JALNUM010000215.1:0-4086 GCF_026540795.1 Methylobacterium sp. GC_Met_2 | reverse complement strand
GGTGGCACGATCCGGACCCTGATCGCCAAGGCCCGGGACGTCCGCTACCTCTCGGTCTACGGCTACACCCGCCTGGTCGGCTACGATGCCGACTTGAACCTGCGGCCGGACGTGCTGGAGCGCGTCGATGTTGAGGGCGGGCGCTTCACCTTCACCCTCCGCAAGGGCCATCGCTGGTCGGACGGGCATCCGTTCACCACCGAGGATTTCCGCTACTACTGGGAGGACGTCGCCAACGAGACGGCGCTGAGCCCGGACGGGCCGCCGGCCTTCTTCCGGATCGCGGACAAGCTGCCCCAGGTCGAGGTGCTGGATCCGGTGACGATCCGCTTCAGCTGGGACCGGCCGAACCCGCTGTTCCTGCCCGCCCTGGCGGCGCCGCGGGATCCGCTGATCTACCGCCCGTCGCACTACCTCAAGCCGGTCCACGCCCGCTACATCGGCAAGGATGCGGCCGACGCGAAGGCCAAGGCGCTGAAGCTCCGCAGCTGGGCCGCCCTGCACAACCGCATGGACGACAATTACGAGCTCGGCAATCCGGACTGCCCGACCCTGCAGGGCTGGGTGCCGCGGACGCGCTCGCCCGCCACCCGGTTCCGGTTCGAGCGCAACCGCTCCTATCACCGGGTCGATACGGCCGGCACCCAGCTGCCCTATGTCGATGCGATCGTCATGGACGTGGCCTCGCAGGGCCTGCTGGTCGCCAAGACCAATGCCGGCGAGGCGGATTTGATGTTCCGCGGCCTGTCGATGCCCGACATCCCGAGCCTCAAGGAGGGCGAGGCGATGCACCGCTACCACACCTATCTGTGGCCGGTGGCGCGCGGCTCGGAATTCGCTCTCTACCCAAATCTGACTACCGCGGATCCCGTCTGGCGCCAGCTCAACCGTGACGTGCGCTACCGCCACGCCCTGTCGCTCGCCATCGATCGCCGGACCCTGAACAACACGCTCCTGTTCGGGCTCGGTACCGAGGGCAACGACACGATCGTGTCGGACAGCCCGCTCTTCGAGCCCGCGATGCGGACCCTCAACGCCGGCTACGACCCGGCCGCGGCGGCCAAGCTTTTGGACAGCGTGGGGCTGACCGGTCGCGACGGGTCCGGCACGCGGCTCCTGCCCGACGGGCGCCCGCTGGAGATCGTCGTGGAGAGTGACGGCGAGGCCGAGATGGTGCTCGACGCGCTGCTGCTCATCACCGAGTTCTGGCGCGAGGTCGGGATCCGTCTGGTAACCAAGCCGCAGGAGCGCACCAACCTGCATCGGCGCTCCATCGCCGGCATGACCGTGATGGTGGCCGCCCAAGGGCTCGACCTTGCGGTCCCGACCGCGATCATGCCGCCGACCGAGCTGAGCCCCGCGCAGCCGGAGCACTATTCCTGGCCGCTCTGGAGCATGAACGTCGAGAGCCGCGGCAAGAGCGGGGAACCCTGCAATGTGCCGGAGGTCGAGCGCCTGATCGAGCTCGACCGCCAGTGGCGCGACACCGACGACGCGGCCAAGCAGGCCGCGATCTGGCGCGAGATGCTGATGAACCACGCGCGCAACACCTGGGTGATCGGCACCGTGGCGGGAGCGCTGCAGCCCGTGGTCGGAGCCGATCGCCTGGTCAACCTGCCGAAGCGCGCCCTCTATTCCTGGGATCCCACGGCCCTGATCGGCGTGCAGCGCCTCGACGAGCTGTTCTGGGATCAGGCTGCCGACAAGCGTGTGGAGGCCCGGTGATCGCCGTCATCCTCCGCCGCGTCCTCACGATGGCGGCGACGCTGCTGGTGATTTCGGCGCTCGTCTTCCTCATCATCAAGCTGCCGCCCGGCGATTATCTCTCCAACAGGATCATGGAATTGCGCGCCACGGGCGACGCGACGTCGGTGGCGAAGGCCGAATTGCTGATCCAGCAATACGGGCTCGATCGGCCGGTCTGGCAGCAATACCTGATGTGGATCGGAGTCATGCCCGGCTCGGTGGGCTTCTCGGGGCTGCTCCAGGGCGATTGGGGCTGGTCGTTCGAGTACGACAAGCCGGTGGCGGACGTCGTCGGCGACGCCCTGTGGCTGACCCTCCTGATCAACCTGACCGCGGTCGTGTTCGTGCATCTGGTGGCGATTCCGGCGGCGATCTACTCGGCGACGCACCGCAACACGTTCGGCGACGCGGTGGTCACGCTGCTGGGCTATGTCGGCTTGGCGGTTCCGGGCTTCCTCCTGGCGCTGATCCTGCTGTTCTATGCCAACCGCTGGTTCGGGCTGTCGATCGGTGGCCTCTACGATTCCGCGCTCACCAGCCAGCCCTGGACCTGGGCAAAGATCCGCTCGCTGCTGGGCCATCTGGTCGTGCCGACCCTGGTGATCGGGCTCGGCGGGACGGCGGCGATGATCCGGCGCATGCGCGCCAACCTGCTGGACGAGCTTGCCAAGCCCTACACGGTCACCGCCCGCGCCAAGGGCCTGCCGCCCTTGAAGGCCCTGCTGAAATATCCGTTCCGCATGTCGCTGAACCCGTTCGTGGCGGATATCGGCAACCTGCTGCCGCATCTTGTCTCCGGCTCGGTGCTGGTCTCGCTGGTGCTGAGCCTGCCGACGGTCGGGCCGCTGCTCCTCGAAGCCCTGCGCAGCCAGGACCAGTTCATGGCCGGCTTCATCCTGATGTTCGTTGCTTCCCTCACGCTGGTCGGGATGCTGATCTCCGACCTGACCCTGGTCTGGCTGGATCCGCGCATCCGCATGGGACTGCGATGACGGACGCGATTCCCGCCGACCGCCACTTCGTCGATCCGGCGCTCTTTGAGCCGGATGCCGGCCCAGAAGGCCTCGCGAAGAGTGCGTCCGCGTGGCGGCTGATCGTCCGAAAATTCCTGCGCCACCGCATCGCGGTCGCTTCGGCCGTAATCCTGCTCGCGCTCTACGCGATCGTGCCGTTCGTCGAAATGCTGGCGCCCTACGGTCAGGCCCGGCGCAACGGCGACTTCCTGTACGCACCGCCCCAGGGCGTCCACCTGTTCCACGCGGGCCGGTTCGTCGGGCCGTTCGTTTATCCCTACCGGGCGCATCTCGACCTCGCCACGTTCCGCCGGGACTACAAGGTCGATACGGCGGCCCCGCAACCGCTGCGCTTCCTGTGCCGGGGCGACGGGTATGATTGGCTCGGGCTCGTCCATACCGACCTGCACGTCGTCTGCCCGCCGGAAAACGGCACCCTGTTCCTGCTCGGCACCGACAAGCTCGGGCGCGACCTGTTCTCCCGCCTGATCTACGGGACGCGGATCTCGCTCACGATCGGCCTCGTCGGCGTGGCGATCTCCTTCGCGCTGGGACTCTTCTTCGGCGGCATCGCGGGCTATTTCGGCGGCATCGTGGATGCCGGGGTGCAGCGGCTGATCGAGGTGGTGCGCTCCCTGCCCGAATTGCCGCTCTGGCTCGCGCTCTCGGCGGCCCTGCCGCCGAACTGGAGCCCGCTCCTGATCTTCTTCGGCATCACGGTGATCCTGGGACTTCTGGATTGGCCCGGTCTTGCCCGCGCGGTGCGCGGCAAGCTCCTGGCCCTGCGGGAGGAGGATTTCGTGCAGGCCGCGGAGCTGATGGGCGCCTCGCCGGCCCGGGTGATCGGCCGGCACCTCATCCCGAACTTCATGAGCCACCTGATCGCCTCGGCGACCCTGTCGATCCCCACCATGATCCTCGGTGAGACCGCCCTCTCCTTCCTGGGGCTCGGCCTGCGTCCGCCGGTGACGAGTTGGGGCGTGCTCCTCAACGAAGCGCAGAATCTGGCAGCCGTGCAGCTCTATCCGTGGCTGCTGGCGCCGGTGCTGCCGGTACTGGTGACGGTGCTGGCCTTCAACTTCCTGGGCGATGGGCTGCGGGACGCGGCCGACCCGTATCAGTGAGGGCTTGTTCGACCCCAGAATTCGGGTTTTCAAAGGGCTGATGTCCAGCCCTTTCAAGGTATCTGGGCTGGCTGCAAAGATCGCAATCCATGGCCCTAATACCAACCCTCATTGATCAGAACCCATGAGCCCATTTGCGCAGTCCGATGGACATGATGTGCCAGGGTCGGTCGATGAGGGTGTTCCAGGCGTAGCAGCAGTGA
>NZ_JALNUM010000214.1:0-4103 GCF_026540795.1 Methylobacterium sp. GC_Met_2 | reverse complement strand
CGGGCGCGGGAGACGCAGGGCATCATCCGGTCCTGACGCTTGGCGACCGGCAGTACGACGTCGCGGTGGATCACGGTGCCGTCCCGGTAGCCGCACTCGCAGGAGCCGCACACGCCGATCTCGCAGGACGAGGGCATCGCGAAGCCGTTCTGGCGCAGAGCTTCGAGGAGCGAGACATCGGCAGGGACGTGGACGACCGCCCCGCTCGAGGCGATCAGCGCGTCGAACGGTTCGGGTTTGAAGTTCTCGTCGGCGATCGGTGCGAAGTGCTCGACATGCACCCGCTCCGCCGGCCATCTGGTGGCCGCCAGCCCGGCCTGCACGGCGTCGGTAAGCCGCTGGGGCCCGCAGGCGTAGGCGTGTACGCCCTCGTCCGGCGCCCCGACCACCGCGGGATCGAAGCGCGCGCCGTCCGAAGAGAACCAGCAGCGAAGCCGGTCGCCGCAGATCGCCCGCAGCTCGGGCAGCAGCGGCGCCCGTTCGGCCGAGCGTGCGCACAGGTGGAGCGTAAAGTCGGCGCCGCTCGCCGCCAGGTGCCGGGCCATGGCGGCGAGCGGCGTCACACCGATGCCGCCGCCGATCAGCAGATGGCGTCGGGCGTCGGCGGCCAGCCCGAAATTGTTGCGCGGGTGCGAGACGTGCGCGACGGAGCCCGCGGCGAAGTTGGCATGCGTCCACAGCGAGCCGCCGCGACCGGCATCCTCACGCTTGATCGCCAGGATGTAGCGGCTCCGGTCGGCCGGATCGCCGCAGAGCGAGTACTGGCGCGTGCGGCCATCCGGCAGGCGCAGGTCGACATGCGCGCCGGGCTCCCAGGCGGGCAGCTCGGGACGCCGCGGGTGGACCAGGGTCAGGCGTACCACCTCCGGCGTGGTGGCGACGGCCTCGACGACCGTCAGCGTCATGACGATGCGGGCGGACATGGCCTCAATCCAACACGGTGATCGGGTCGCCCGGGCGGATAATCCCGCCGCGCTCGATCCCGCAATTCAGGCCCGAGCGGTTATAGAGCGGCAGATAGACCGGCAGGCCGAGCAATTCCTCGAGATACTTGCACGGGAAGTTCAGGCGCCCGCCGCGCAGGATCACCTCGCCCACCCGGAATCGGCGACCGACGAGGTGGTTGAGCGGCACGCCGCGCACGGTGAGGTTCCGGCGGTGGTCGATCGGCGCGAGGTGGATCGGCCCGCCCTGGAGCGGCGGATCGTTGCGCGCGAGGGCGTCGAGCGCCTCCTGCTCGATCAGCGTCACCTCGCGGGTGTCCGGCTTGGGCGAGTAGGTCCCCGTCCCAAGGAAGTAGCGGTCGCCCTCGATACCGCGGCCGGCGACGCAACGGGCTTCGGTCAGCGCCTCCATCTCGTAGCTCGCCGCGGGTGCGACGTGGATGTCGAGCAGCGTGCCCCGCCAGCCGGTCGCGCCGCCGGGCACGGCGACCGCAGCCGAGCCGGCCGCGTGCGCGAAGGCCTCGACGTGGCGGGGTGCGGATGTCGCGCTCATCGGGCCGGCCCCGTCGCCAGCGCGATCGCCTCGACCTCGACCAGCGCGTCGCGGGGCAGGCGCGCGACCTCGACGGTGGAGCGCGCCGGCGCGGCACCGGGGAAGTGTTCAGCGTAGACGGCGTTCATCGCGGCGAAGTCGTTCATGTCTTTCAGGAACACAGTGGTCTTGGCCACGCTCGCGAGGCTGGCGCCTCCGGCCTCCAGCACGGCGGCGAGGTTGGCCAGCGAGCGGCGGGTCTGTGCCGCGATGCCCTCCGGGAATGCCCCCGTCGCCGGGTCGATTGGCAGTTGTCCCGAGGCGAAGACGAGGTCGCCGACGCGGGTCGCCTGGGCGTAGGGGCCAACGGCCGGAGCCGCCGCCTCGGTGGCGATGATGGTTCGGTCCAAGTCCGTCTCCTCGTCCCGTGGTTGGGTCCGGTAAATATTCCATTTCAGTGGATGCGCGTCCACTGCCCGGCTTGCGTTTTTACGCGCCGCAGCGGTGGTCAGTCGATCGGCCGTCGGGCGGTCTCCGGCGCCGCGAAGGTCGCCGCGAGCGTCACGCAGGCGAGCACGATGAGATAGACCGAGATCGGCCATGTCGACCCGCCGCTCCAGACAAGCAGGGCCGCGGCGATCAGCGGCGTAAAGCCGCCGCTCAGCGCCGCACCCACCTGGAAGCCCAACGAGGCGCCGCTGTAGCGCAGGCGGGCGTCGAACAGCTCGGACATCCACGCGGCCCCGGTCCCGAACATGATGCCCTGCCCGAAGCTCAGGGCCACCGCGACGGTCAGGGTGATGATCGTCGGGTCGCGGGTGTCGAGGAGCTTGAACATCGGGAACGCGAAGGCGATCGAGAACAGGCAGGCGGCGATGAACAGCGTCTTGCGCCCGTAGCGGTCGGACAGCCAGCCGAAGACGGGGATCGTGAAGAGTTCGATGACGGCGGCGATCAGGATGCCGTTCAGGATCACCCCCCGTGACAGGCCGAGCTGGCCGGTGACGTAGGAGATCGAGAACACGGTCACGATGCTCACGTAGGCGATCTCGGAGACCTTCAGGCCGACGGCCTTCAGGAACATGCCGGGATGCTCGGTCAGGATCTCCATGATCGGCAGCTGCGACGTAGCCGCCCGCGCCTTGATCCGCCGGAACGCGGGGGTCTCGTGAAGCCGCAGGCGGATGAACAGGCCGACGCCGACCAGCGGCGCGCTCGCCAAGAACGGGATGCGCCAGCCCCACGACAGGAACGCCGCCTCGGGCATCAGGCCGGTCAGCGCGAACGCACCGATCGAGAGGATCACGCCGATCGGGTATCCAAGCTGGACGACGCTCCCAAAGAACCCGCGCCGTTCCGCTGGTACGCTCTCGACCACCATCAGCACGGCTCCGCCCCACTCGCCGCCGATGCCGATGCCCTGGACGAGGCGCAGGGCCACGAGGAGGAACGGGGCCAGGATGCCGATCTGCCCGTAGGTCGGCAAGCATCCGATCAGGAAGGTGCCGAGCCCCATGATCATCAGGGTCAGCGACAGCATGGCCTTGCGCCCGACGCGATCGCCAAAATGGCCGAAGACCGCCCCGCCCAGCGGCCGGGCGAGGAACCCGACGGCGTAGGAGCCGAACGCGGCGATCGTACCGACCACCGGGTCGATGCTCGGGAAGAACAGCTTGTTGAAGACGAGGGCGCTGGCGGTGCCGTAGATCAGGAAGTCGTACCACTCGACCGTGGTGCCGATGACGCTCGACCAGACGATCTGGCGCCTGTCCGCGAGCGTTACTGCGTCCGGCTCGGCAATCCGTATCGCATCCGATGGCATTGCGGCGTCGCGCATCAGCGGGCATCCACTTTGAGGGACGAATTTCCACTCACCGTTATACAAGCTGCGTGCCAACCGGGATGCCGGTCGCGCGGGCACCGTCCCGCGACCTATGCTAAGCACCCGACCGATCAGCCCCGGGCGCTCAAGAATGACGCGTCAACCGGAGGACCAGGACGGAACAGGAATGACGGTCACGACAGAGGTGCGGCGCGTCCAGATCGAGGCCGAGGCGCGCTCGCAGATCCAAGTGCTGGCCGAGGAAATCCGGCGCCGGCGGCGGGAGCGCGACCTGTCCCTCGAAGCCCTGGCGGCCCTGTCCGGGGTCAGCCGCTCGATGATCTCGAAGGTCGAGCGCGGCGAGGCCGTCCCCTCGACGGCGGTGCTCTCGCGCCTTGCCGAGGCGCTGGGCGTGACATTCTCCCGGCTGATGGCGCCCGCCACGGAACTGGAGGTGCTGCTGATTCCAGCTTCCCGCCAGCCGGTGCTGCGCGACGAGACTTCGGGCTTCCTGCGCCGCTGCCTCTCTCCCGTTCTGCCCGGGCGTGGGATCGACTGGGTGCTCAACACGCTCCCGCCGGGCGCTACTACCGGCGAGTTCGTCGCCCATCGCCGAGGCGTGTCGGAATACATCTTCGTGTTGAAGGGGCGCCTGCGGGCCGTGATCGGCGACCGTGCGTTCGTAGTCGAGGAGGGCGACAGCCTGTATTTCGAAGCCGATGCCGGGCACGCCTTCACCAATCTCGGGACGGAGCCGTGCCAGTATTTCCTGGTTATCGATGCGACGCGACTACGGTGAACCTTT
>NZ_JALNUM010000213.1:0-4216 GCF_026540795.1 Methylobacterium sp. GC_Met_2 | reverse complement strand
GTATCAGCCGTACAGCCCGTCCGGGGTTCGCCTCAAAAGCGGACAATGTCGGGATCAGCGTGCCCTTCGATCGAGGGCGCGAGCATCAATCCGGCTTGTATCGGAGAAGATGAGGCGCGTCGCAGTTCGGGCCTGGAGTTCGTCCGGCTTGAGACCTGCCACAAGCTCGCGGACGCACAGCCCCTCGGGCGTGACGTCGAGGACGGCGAGGTCCGTGAAGATACGGTCCACCACGGCCGGTGCCGTAAGCGGGTAGCTACAGCGATCCACGAGCTTCGGCAGGCCGTCCCGCGTCGTGTGCTCCATCATCACCCAGATCGACTTGGCACCGCAGGCGAGGTCCATCGCGCCGCCGACACCTGGCACATCACCGGGCTGGCCCGTCCACCAGTTGGCGAGATCGCCCCGGGCCGACACCTCGAAGGCGCCCAGCACTGCTACGTCTAGATGGCCGCCGCGCATAAGTCCGAAGGAGAGTGCGACGTCGAGGTAGCTGCCGCCCGGCAGCACCGTGACCGGACGCTTGCTCGCGTCGATGCTGTCGTGATCGGCCGTGCCGCCGTCCGGCGAGGCGGCGAAGTTGATGATCCCGTTCTCGCTGTGCAGGACGATGTCCTGGGCCGCCTCGACGTAGCGGCTGACGAGGCCCGGCAGGCCGATCCCAAGATTGACAACCGCTCCAAGCGGAAGGGCCGATGCGACCCGGCGGGCGATGTCGTCGCGGCTGAGTGGCGTCATGCGCAAGGCCCCTGTTGAACGATCCGGTCGACGAGGATACCGGGTGTGATCACGGCCTCTGGATCGATGCCGCCGACCGCCACGATCTCACTCGCTTCGGCCACGACTACACGGGCGGCCGTCGCCATGACCGGCGCGAAGTTGCGTGCGGTCTTGTTATAAGTGAGGTTGCCCATCAAATCGGCTTGCCGTGCCCGTATCAGGGCGAAGTCGGCGGTCAATGGCACCTCCAGCACATAGTCGCGTTCCCCAATCGTGCGGACCTCCTTGCCCGCCGCGAGGAGTGTCCCTGCCGAGACCGGAGAGAAGAAGCCGCCGAGCCCGGCCCCGGCGCAGCGCATGCGCTCGACCAGGGTCCCCTGCGGTATTAGCTCCAGCTCGACCCGGCCTTGACGGTAGAGCGCGACGAAGGTCGGCGAGGTGCGCGGATAACTACAGATCACCTTGCGCACGAGGCCCGCGCTCAGCCAGTCGCTGATGTCCCCCGTGTGAAAGCCGGCATTGTTGGCGATTACGGTGATGTCGCGCGGCCCGCGTTCAAGCACGGCCGCGACTAGGCCGATGGGGACGCCCGCGTCTCCGAAACCGCCGACCATCACCGTGTGGCCGGTCTCGATTCCCTCGACCGCTTCACGAAATCCAGCCATGCGCTTGTCGATCATCGCGGCGCCTCCGGGTTCGGATGATCACCCCGACGCCGGACTAGGTCCGCGCCGATCCTGTCCCGCATCATTTCGGTGGTCCCATCGACGTAGGCCACGATTCGCGCCGCAGCGAGGTGGCGGCCGAACGGCAGGTCGGCGCGCAGCCCCACGCCCCCCATCGCCTGCATGCAAGCGGCCACGCCCGAGAGGGCCATATCGGCGGAAAACCGCTTGGCATGCGCGGCCGCGAGCGTCGCATCGGCTCCCGCGGCGACCCGGCGCGCGGCGCTGTAGGTTAGACCCCGAGCTGCCTCCAGACCGGTGGCGACGTCGGCGAGGCTCCAGCGCAAGCCTTGGTGCTCGATGAGCGGGCGGCCGAAGCTGTGCCGAACCCGCCCGTGGTCTACAGCACGCGTCAGACTATCGGCGACGATGCCGCAGGCCATGGCGGAGACGTGGACGCGCGCGCCGGTGATACCTCTCAACGCCCGCTTGAACGCCTGTCCCGGCGGCGCGAATAGGTCATCGTCGGTCGCGAATACGCCGTCGAGCACAATCGTCGCAGCACCGATCGCGTGGCCGCCGATCAGTGGAACGTCGGCCGCGCGCGAGACGCCAACCGCATGCAGCTCGATCAGGAAGCTAGCGATCCCAGCTGCCCCGCTGCCGGGCTCGGTCTGCGCGTAAACCAGGGCGAGATCGGCGTGCTCGCCGTTCGTGACCCAAGCTTTGGTTCCGTGTAGGCGCCAGCCCCCGGTCGCGCGCTCCGCCCTCGTTGCGACCGCCGAGAAGTCGCTGCCCGCGCCTGGCTCGCTCAAGGATATTGCTCCGATCCGTTCGCCGCGCACGAGGCTCGGCAGGTGGCGTCGGACCTGGTCCTGCGAGCCTTCGCGCTCGATCCGCGTGGCCATCCCCTGTGCGAGATTCAGCGCGAAGGTGCTTGGCAGGCAGGTCCGCGCCATCGTCTCGGCGAGGCCGATCTTGCACAGGTAGCCGAGCCCGGATCCGCCGCGTTCGTCTGAGACTTCAAGCCCCATCAGCCCGGCCTCCGCATAGGCTCGGAAGACCGAGCGCGGCAGGGCGGCGCCGGACTGCTCCCGGACGGCGACGTGCGGAGCGATTTCGGACAGTGCGAGGGCCCGTCCTCGCTGGACCGCGTCGCGCTCGCGATCCGTTAACGGCAGCCCGTCTACATCTATCGCGCCCTCAGCCACGCCGCACGTTCCAGAAGATCGCGAACCCGTCGACGAGGTCCTTGAGGTTCGAGCGATAGGCCGTCGGCGCGAAGAACTGGCCGAGCGGGATGTAGGGCACGTTGACGAAGGCCTCGCGCTGGATCGCAGCGGCCAGCGCCTTCTGTTCGGCGAGATCCTTGGCCAGGAGCCAGCGATCCCGCAGGTCCTCGATCGTCGAGTCACTCGGCCAGCCGAACCATGCCTGCGGCCCGTTGGTGCGCAGAGCGAGGTGGCCGGCCGGGTCGGCCAGATCGGCGCCCTCATAATTCGTGCAGAACGCGCTCCAGCCACCCTTGTCCACTGGGTCGCGCTTGTAGCGGCGCTGCTGCACCGTGCCCCAGTCGAGGGACTGGTAATCCACGGTCAGCCCGATCTTCTGCATCGTCTCGGCGGCGACATCCGACATCGCCTTCAGCGCGGGGAAATCGCTGGACACGATGAGCGCGACGGGCTCGCCCTTGTAGCCAGCCTCCACGATCGCACGCTTGGCGGCAGCGAGGTCGCGCGGGCTGGTCACCGCCGCCATCCCCGCATCGGTGGCGAGGGGGGTATCCGGGCAGAAGAAGCCGACGCCGTCCCGCCATAGGCTGCGGTCGTCGCCCGCCACCGACTGCATGAACTCCGACTGGTCGAAGGCCGCGAGCACGGCACGCCGGATCTTCGGGTTGTCGAAGGGCGGCTGAAGGTGGTTCATCCGGAAGACGCCGATGAGGCCCTTCGGATCAAGGATCTTCACGCCCAGGCCGGGGCTCGACCTTAGCATCGGCAGCAGGTCGATCACGGGGTAATCGACCCAATCCACCTCGCCGGCCCGGAGCGCTGAGGCCGCCGTGCCCGGATCGGACATCGTGATCCACTCGACGCGATCGAAATGCACACGCTTGGGTCCCGCGGTGCGCGAAACCGTGCCGTCCTCCCGGGGCTTGTAGGCTGAGAACCGCTCGTAGACGTTGCGCGCGCCGGGCACCCGCTCGTCGGCGCGGTAGCGAAACGGTCCGGAGCCGACGATCTCCGTGACCTGCTTGGCCGGGCCGACGGACGCCAATCGCTCTGGCATCATCGCCGGGAAGAAGGCTGCGGATTTGCCTAGGGCATGCGGCAGGAACGGGAACGGCGCCTTCAGCCGGAACAGGATGGTGCGGTCGTCCGGAGCCGCGAGTTCGTCGGTAGCAGCCATCAGAGCCTGGCCGAAGGCATCCTTCACGCCCCATCGACGGATGCTGGCGACGCAGTCGCGCGCCAGCACGCGCTCTCCATCATGCCACAGGAGACCATCGCGCAGAGTCAGGCTCCAGAGGCGTCCATCAGCCTCGATCCGGTGACCCGCCACCATCTGCGGGCTCGGCTCGAAATCGGAATCCTGGCCGTAGAGCGTGTCGTAGACCATGAACGCGTGGTTGCGCGTTATGATCGCTGAGCTCCAGATTGGATCGAGGACGCCGAGGTCGGTGCGCGGCACGAAGCGCAGAGTCTTCTCATTTGCCGCTAACGCGAGTCGCGGCGCGGCGAGCGCCGCGGCAGCGCCTGCGATCAGGATGCGGCGCGTGGGGCTCGACGGCATCGGCAGCTGACCCTCAGAGTTCGAGCGTGACGCTCACA
>NZ_JALNUM010000212.1:0-4236 GCF_026540795.1 Methylobacterium sp. GC_Met_2 | reverse complement strand
CTGAACCCGCGCTCCCCTCTCCCGACCCCTGCTGACGCAGGGGCCACCCTCCCCCGCAGAGGGGGGAGGGGACGCGCGGATCCCGGCCCTGACTCCGATCACCCTTGAAAAAAACCCCTGACGGCGCCTCACGGGCGCGACGGAAAGGTCCCAAGAAAATGACAAAAAAACTGCTGTTCCTGTTCGACACCGATGCCGTGCCGAACGTGTTCGACACGGTCGTCGGCTACGATGGCGGGGCCGACCACATCACCGGCTACGGCGGCGTGAACCCCGACAACGTCGGCGCGCTGGTGGACGGCACGATCTACACCCGCGGCGGCGCCGAGAAGAAGTCCACGGCGATCTTCGTCGGCGGCGGCAGCATGGCGGCGGGCGAGGACCTGTTCACGGCGGTCAAGAAGCGCTTCTTCGGCCCGTTCCGCGTCTCGGTCATGCTCGATTCCAACGGCTCCAACACCACGGCCGCCGCCGGCGTCGCGCTGGTGGCCAAGGCTGCAGGCTCGCTCCAGGGCAAGAAGGCCGTCGTGCTGGCGGGCACCGGCCCGGTCGGCATGCGCTCGGCTGCGCTGCTCGCCGGCGAGGGCGCCGAGGTGACGATCGCGGGCCGCGCGTTGGACAAGACCCAGGCCGCCGCCGATCAGATCAACACGCGCTTCAAAGTCAACGTGAAGGCCGCCGCGACCCCCGACGAAGCCTCGCGTGTCGCCCTCGTCAAGGGCACCAACCTCGTGTTCACAGCCGGCGCCATCGGCGTCGAGCTGCTGCCGGAAGCCGCCTGGGCGCAGGAATCGTCCATCCAGTTCGTCGCCGACTACAACGCCCAGCCCCCGACGGGCATCGGCGGCATCGAGGTGATGGACAAGGCGCGTGAGCGCAACGGCAAGCAGGCCTTCGGGGCGCTGGGCATCGGTGGCCTGAAGCTCAAACTGCACCGGGCCTGCGTCGGCCAGCTCTTCGAGAGCACCGATAAGGTGCTCGACGCCGAGGAGATCTACGCCCTCGCCAAGACGATGGCTTGAGGAGGCGCCGGTGACCGAGACGCATCGCCCCGAGACCGACAGCATCGAAAAGTTCCTCACGGAGCTCGCGAGCGCCGCCCCGACCCCCGGGGGCGGCGGCGCGGCTGCGATCTCCGGCGCCATGGGCGCTGCCCTGGTGTCGATGGTCTGCAACCTCACCATCGGCAAGAAGAAGTACGTCGAGGTCGAGGCCGAGCTGAAGGACGTGCTCGCCAAGTCCGAAGGCTTGCGGGTCGTTCTCACCGGAATGATTGGCGAGGACGTCCAGGCCTTCGACGCCGTTATGGGCGCCTACGGCTTGCCGAAGGGCACCGACGACGAGAAGGCGGCCCGCGCAGATAAGATTCAGGCCGTGCTCAAGACGGCCTGCGACGTGCCGCTCGCCTGTTGCCGGGCCTGCCGCGCGGTGATCGACCTCGCGGCGATCACGGCCAACAAGGGCAATCTCAACGTGGTGTCGGATGCCGGCGTGGCGGTGCTCTCGGCCTATGCCGGCCTGCGCAGCGCGGCGCTCAACGTCTACGTCAACGCCAAGGGTCTCGAAGACCGGGAGTTCGCCGACGAGCGGCTTCAGGAACTGGAAGGCCTGCTGGCCGAGGCCGGGACGTTGACCGAGACGATCTACGGCGTGGTGAAGGCCAAGGTGAACTGACAGGCGCAGCGCTCTCCCTCTCCCTCTGCGGGCTTGAGGACTCACACAACTTGTTTGGAGAGGAGGCAGGACGAGGCCGTGCGTCTCCCTCCCCCGCAGAGGGGGGAGGGCGGGCGCGCGGGATATCTGGTCCGCCCAACCTGGCAACCGGATGATGATCCCGAATGCGATGTGTGAATCCGCAAGCCTCTGCGAGGGGGAGGTGGATGCGCGTCGCTATGCCGGCTACGCTCAACATGTCAGGGCGTCCAAGCCCAGGCCCAAAATTCGTGATCGACAGTCGAGGCCGGGTGCATCATGCCCCGGCCTCGTTGTTGTTCTGTATGCCGCAGTGCGGCATCAAATACGATTGATGTTGCGCCAGCGAAAAAGGCGTCGTGAAGCGATAGATCAAAAAATTTGACGGGCGTATTCCTTCGACTCAACTAAAGTGAAGCGCATCAACGGCGGCAACGAACCGCGGAGGAGGCGCCGAATGGACGTTCACGAGTATCAGGCCAAGGAGCTGCTCGCGAGCTTCGGCGTGGCCGTCCCCAAGGGCGCCATCGCGTTCAGCCCGGATCAGGCGGTCTATGCGGCGACCGAACTCGGTGGCTCGTTCTGGGCCGTGAAGGCGCAGATCCACGCGGGTGCCCGCGGCAAGGCTGGCGGAATTAAGCTGTGCCGGACCTACAACGAGGTCCGCGACGCCGCAAAGGATCTCCTCGGTAAGCGCCTCGTCACCCATCAGACCGGCCCCGAGGGCAAGCCGGTCCAGCGGGTCTACGTCGAGACCGCCGACCCGTTCGAGCGCGAGCTCTATCTCGGCTACGTGCTGGACCGGAAGGCCGAGCGCGTCCGCGTCATCGCCAGCCAGCGCGGCGGCATGGATATCGAGGAGATCGCCGCCAATGAGCCGGATTCGCTCATCCAGGTGGTGGTCGAGCCGGCGGTGGGCCTGCAGCAGTTCCAGGCACGGGAGATCGCCTTCCAGCTCGGGCTCAACATCAAGCAGGTCTCTGCCGCGGTGAAGACGATCATGAACGCTTATCGGGCGTTCCGCGATTGCGACGGCACCATGCTGGAGATCAACCCGCTGGTCGTCACCAAGGATGATCGGGTGCTGGCGCTCGACGCCAAGATGTCGTTCGACGACAACGCTCTGTTCCGCCGGCCGGGCATCGCCGACATGCACGACCCCTCGCAGGGCGATCCCCGCGAGGCCCAGGCCGCGGAGCACAACCTCAGCTACATTGGCCTCGACGGCGAGATCGGCTGCATCGTCAACGGCGCCGGCTTGGCCATGGCCACCATGGACATGATCAAGCACGCGGGCGGCGAGCCGGCGAACTTCCTGGATGTGGGCGGCGGTGCTTCCCCTGAGCGGGTCGCGACGGCCTTCCGGCTGGTGCTGTCGGACCGCAACGTGAAGGCGATCTTGGTCAACATCTTCGCCGGCATCAACCGCTGCGACTGGGTCGCCGAGGGCGTCGTTCAGGCCGCCCGCGAGGTAAAGATCGACGTCCCGCTGGTGGTCCGGCTCGCCGGCACGAACGTGGAGGCCGGCAAGAAGATCCTGGCCGAGAGCGGCCTCGACCTGATTACAGCCGACACCCTGGCGGAAGCGGCCAAGAAGGCGGTCGACGCCTGCGCCGCCGCCAAGGGTCACCAAGCCCAGACGCAGCACTAGAGGGGAGACCGCGCCATGAGCATCCTCATCGACGAGACCACCCCGATCATCGTCCAGGGCATCACCGGCGACAAGGGCACGTTCCACGCCAAGGAGATGCTGGACTACGGCACCAACGTCGTCGGCGGCGTCACCCCCGGCAAGGGCGGGCGCACCCATCTCGGCCTGCCGGTGTTCAACACCGTCAAGGAAGCCGTGGAGGCGACCGGCGCCACGACCTCGATCACCTTCGTGGCGCCGCCGTTCGCGGCCGATGCCATCATGGAGGCGGCCGATGCCGGCCTGCGGCTGGTCTGCTCGATCACCGACGGCATCCCCGCCCAGGACATGATGCGGGTGAAGCGCTACCTGTACCGCTACCCCAAGGAGAAGCGGACCATGGTGGTCGGCCCGAACTGCGCCGGCATCATCTCGCCGGGCAAGGCCATGCTCGGCATTATGCCCGGCCACATCTATCTCCCCGGCAATGTCGGGGTGATCTCCCGCTCGGGCACGCTCGGCTACGAGGCCGCCTCGCAGCTCAAGGAGCTCGGTCTGGGGATCTCGACCTCGGTGGGCATCGGCGGCGACCCGATCAACGGCTCCTCCTTCCTCGACCACCTTGCTTTGTTCGAGACCGATCCGGATACCGACGCGGTGCTGATGATCGGCGAGATCGGCGGCCCGCAGGAGGCCGAAGCCTCGGCCTGGATCCGCGAGAACATGTCGAAGCCGGTGATCGGGTTCGTGGCCGGGCTGACCGCGCCGAAGGGGCGCCGCATGGGGCACGCCGGCGCGATCATCTCGGCGGCCGGGGACAGCGCCGCCGAGAAGGCCGACATCATGCGCTCGTATGGTCTCACTGTGGCGCCGGATCCGGGCAGCTTCGGCCAGACCGTGGCCGACGTGCTCGC
>NZ_JALNUM010000211.1:0-4384 GCF_026540795.1 Methylobacterium sp. GC_Met_2 | reverse complement strand
ATTCGGCTCGAACGCCGTCGGCACGCCCGGTACCCGGTTCTTCAACTTGAGCCAGGCCCTGCGCGACACCTACCAGTTCGTGGCGGGTGGCAGCATCATCTGGTCGCCGGTCAAGGATCTCGATATCGGCGTCGAGGCGTTCTACACCCAGATCGGCCTGAAGAACGGCCGGGCGATCGACCTCGACAAGAGCCCGACCGCCTACGCCAACATCGCCGGCATCAACAACGGCACCTTCGCGGTCCGTACTGCCACGCAGGACTCGGTCTCGCAGGTCCGCTTCCGCGTCCAGCGCGACTTCTAGTTTTCCCAGTTCGAGACCGGTTGTTCCCAAAGCTTCCTGATCTCGATGTCCCCGTACAAAGGGACCCCAACTCGCCCGGCCGAAAGGCCGGGCTTTTTGTTGCGCGGTTGCCGTGATCCGATCAACGCTCACCGGCACTAAGCTACCTCCCAGCCATGGCCAAAAGATCCTCAGCGTCGGCGACATGCGCCGCAAGTCCGAGGTGGCAGTGGGGTTCAACGGGTAGGGAGAATGACTACCGAGATCGCTGGAGAACCGTGTGGATGAGGCTCAAATCCACTTGAAACTACGGCCGCTTACACTGCTCAGGATGATCTGGGAGAGGCTGGCATGACCGAGGAGCAGATTGACGACCTGCAGGTGCTATCTGATCTGCGCTCCTGGCATCGGATACAGATCGAGCAGGCATCCGGCGATATCCGCGTCGTGCAAGCACACGAGCAAGCCATCCTTCGGCTCCACCAGCTAAGCGCTATTAAGAGGCAGCGGGCAGCCGAGAATGAGGTGGAGCGTCAGCGGGACCTAGTCACGAACTCCCAGACCGGAATGCCCCAGACCTGACCTATCTTCGTCCGGTAGCCGGAGAAGCGCTCGAACACGATCCGATCTGCCTCGACGCCAATGGCTGATGCAACGTTGCCCATCAGGGCGCCGACATATTCCACACGCTGGAAGCCGTGCTGTGGATGAACCCCGAACAGCTGCGGGGCCGTCCAACCCAGCCCGTGGGCCTCGGCGCCAAACTGATCGAGGAACGCCAGCGCGGCCGCCCGCATCGGCGGCCATTTCGTCGGCAGGAGATACCGACACTGGGAAGCGTGCTCGGATAGGCGCTCGATCTGGTCGCGCCAGGAGGCGACGGTGGGTGATAGCTCTGACATGCTTCGGCGATAGGAGTGCAGCCTTAACGATGGCATCGCTGTGCAGCTCAACTGCGTATGCGGGGGCCGAACAGGAGAACCACCGTGGCACCTCTTTCGCGAGCGCTAAGCCGAAGTTGCTGCGCTGACGGAGGAACGCGATCATGTTGACAGGTCGAACTGACGCTCTCACCAAACACCTGAAGGCGAAGGGCTATCTGAAATAGCCGCCCAACATGCGGAGCTTAGTAGCCGTGAAGCACATTTACACGTTCGCAGAGGTTGAGGGTTCACGGCTGGCCGCGACCGCAGATCGTGACGGTGCGAACCTGCCCGGTGGCCACAAGCTGTGGCAGCGCCTGGACAAGATCGATGTCGAAGAAATGGTCGACAGCTCTGGCATAATTGCGATGGGCAACGCCGAGGAGATCCTGCGCGACGTGCAGGACCACGGCCTTTATCTCACCGCGAGCCGACCCGCCTGACCGGTTGATCACAGCTGGGGCTATGCACAGCATCACGAGGATCCTGAGAGGATGATCCGGATCGCGACCATCGTGGGTGTCGCGGTCGTGGCAGCGGCTGGTTCGCAGCTCCTCACCGACGAGGGCTTCGAGAACGCTCCCCTGGTGGTCTTGGGCGTGGGCTTCTTTGCCGCCGGGCTCGTTGCGCTATTGATCAGGACATGAGCGCTCCAGAACCTGACGAACTGTTCCGTGCTCGGCTCCTGCACGTCGTCGCCGACAACGAGCGACACCTCGTGAGGATGGCCTAAGGTGCGTTCCTCGATCACATTGGCCGCAAGTATGGACGGTTCAGGACGGGCGTGCCGCTGAAGGGGCTCGACGTTCAGGGTAAGCGGATCTGATCCCATGACCAACATCCCCGTTCGCGAGATCGAGTTCTCCCCGCTCGGGGGTCGTGTCAGCCGAGAGGGCTGCACCGTGCAAATCCACATCTACCGGTTTGCCGGCAGCGATGATGAGTGGACGCTGGAAGTGGTCGACCATGACGACGGACACACCGTCTGGGAAAACACGTTCTCGACCGATCAGGAAGCCTATGAGGCTTTCGAGCAAGCGTTGAACGAGGACGGCATCCGCTCGTTCGTGGACGAGCCGGTCAAGCACTGATTTCAGCGCTGGGCTCGTTGGCGCAGCGTTCAGCGCGGGGCAGTCGAAGCGCGGCCCTGGCGCTCTACATCATCGGCATGCCTACGCTCGGCCTCACGCTCCCACTTCGCATCTGCATCCTTGAAGACGCTGCTTGCGTCGAAGACGCCAACGGCCGGCGTACCGGTTTCGTCGCCTGGTCGGATGGTGGTGGCGATGTCGGCGATGAACCGTTCACACGCGCCGAGGCCATCGAGCAGGTCCGCATTATCGCGAGCGCCTGGGCCGCTGCTTTGGTCAGCGGAGGCACGCTCGATACCGGTCCGGCACCTGAGGCCGGCGCTGCAGCCGCCGAGCCCTCACCAGAAGGCTGACGGCGCCTCGAAGCCACCGGCGTCATCTTCATTGACGAGAACGGCAAGGGCCCGGGGGGACAGATGGATTGAGGAAGGCTCAACTGAGCTAGTTTGGCATTCTACCCTTCGTGAAAGCTTGTCGGATGTCGCGGCTCAGCTATCCTGCCCCCATGCGCACAGCCCTCGCCGCCCTCGCTCTCGTCGTCGCAGTTGGTGGGGCGCAGGCTGCTGAGCAGTTGCCGAGGTTCAAGCCCAACACCCTCTACCCGGATGCTCGCGTGTCGCTCCTGGCGCTGGGCTGGCAGCCGGTAGCGGCATTGAGCCGGGCATGCGACCAACGCGAAAGCACCTGCGATATCTATCCTGAGGCTGAAAGCTGCGCGCCGTTTGGATCGGCCGCCTGCTCGATGCTGTGGAAACGCGGCGAGCAGCTCATTAGCGTCATAACGATCGGCGACGCCGACATCCTGGTCAGATCTGCGTCCTGCCGGTCTGGCTGTTAGCTCAAACAGGTAGGGGCGAGCCCGCGAGCATAGTTCGGGAGATCCTTTAACCCGCTCGGACCCGCCCCGATCTGCTCACGGGGCGGGGGAGCGTCCGATCTCACTAGCGGGCGGGCCGATACGCAACGTGGCCCAAGAGCATGATGACGCATCGGGGTTGGACAGGCGTCACTTGAGGCAGGCCGCAGACTGTCCCAGGTTGGTGCTGGATGAGAACCTGATGCCCAACACGCTGACGCCAGCCGCTACGCGATCGCCCACCCCTACTCGGCAGCTGCAGCCTTCTTTCGGCCCTTCGGCTTAGCCGGTGGTACAGCGGCCTCGGCGGCGTCCAGGGCCGCGTTCCGACGCTGATGGCCAAGGCCGATATTCTTGGCCAGCGCCGAGCGACGCTCGGAGTAGCTGGCTGCCACGGATGGGTAATTGGCTGGCAGGCCGTATCGGGCACGGTAAGCCGCCGGATCCAAGCCGTGTCTGGTGAGATGGCGTTTCAGGGTCTGATAGGTCTTACCGTCGATGAAGCTCACGAGGCCTTCGGGGCGGATCGACTTGCGGATCTGCGCGGGCGTCAGCTTGTCTGCCTCCGCCTCGCCCGGTGCGGACGGGCTGCCCAGGCCGGCAACTGCGTCATGCATGCTCAACAGCAGCTGCGGCAGCTCGGTAGGGGAAACGCGGTTGTTCGAGACGTAGGCCGAAACGATTTGGGCAGCTAGGTCGATGAAATTGCTCTGATCCGTTGCCAGAAACGATGTGTCGTCGCTCATCTACACCTCTGATGTATGGGGGCATGACAAACGTAAGGCGACGGGGGATTAGTCAATCCCGTAGCTGCACACCGAAGCTGCAATGGTAGGCATATCTACGGATCTTGTAGGCAGGTACGGTGTTTCCGTGTCGAAAAACATAGGCGGCGGCGGCTGCTGGAGTAGTGGTGATGCTTTGCCGAGCCCTTCTTGCCGTGGCTCTTGCTGCCGGCCTGCACGTGGCGCCCGTCCAGGCGCAGACCCAGGAGGAGCAGGCTTTAGCCCTACTCCGGGCGTCCAGCGCACAGTCAGCTATCATCACGTTCTGCGGCAAGCACTACGCCATCGACGGCACGACCGCCTTGCGGATCTCTCAAACCGCGCGTGACGTGGCCACCGAGGTGCTGGGGCGGGAACGGGCGAACGTCGCCTTCAAGGACGAGTTGGCGCGCCGCTATACCGAGGTGAAGGAAGTCGGTGAGCAGCAGTGGTGCACCGACCAGCGC
>NZ_JALNUM010000210.1:0-4510 GCF_026540795.1 Methylobacterium sp. GC_Met_2 | reverse complement strand
TCCGGCTGTCCCAGCTGCTGCCCGGATCCGGGTTTCCAAAGGGCTTCAGCCCTTTGGCGGGTTCTCAGGGCGGAGCTCTGAGAGGGTGACCAGGGCTCTGCCCTGGACCCGCGACAGGGCGCGCCCTGTCGAAACCACGACCTGATGCGCCTCGCGGGAGGGCGCCCTACGCGTTCGGGAGGGACGGCGCCGGCGGGCTCACGAGGCTCTCCCGGCGCAGGCCGACGCCGCTGGTCCGCTGCGCCATCATGGCCTGCAGCAGGGATTCCATCTGGTCGGCGGCCGCCTCGACCGCGAGCCCGTCCTGCCGGATGTTCGAGATGCAGTTGCGCCGGGAATCCGGCAAGCCCGGTTCCGGCGCGAAGGTGATGTAGCAGCCGAGGCTGTCGGAGGCGGACAGGCCCGGCCGCTCGCCGATCAGCACGACGACGCAGCGCGCCTTCAGGCGGGCGCCGATGGGATCGCCGATCGCGACCCGGCCCTGCTGCACCACCGCGACGGGGGCCAGACTCCAGCCGTCCCGGCGGACCCGCGCGGCGAGCGCGGCGGCGGTCGGCACCGCGTTGAGTGCGACCGCCGTGGCCGAGAGCCCGTCGGCGATTACCAGGGCGACGTCGAAGCCCTGGCCGAGCCCGTCGAGGGCCGCCTCCGAATCCGGGTGCAGCATGCGGCCCCGATCCGGCCGACGCAGGTATTCCGCCCGGTCGGCAACGTTGGCGTGGAGCGCGACCGACTCGAACCCCTCGGCCCGCAGGGCCTCGCGGATCGCCCCCGCGTCGAGGGGCGTCCAGACCGCCTCGCGGGCCCGGGCATGGTCCAGCCCGAAGGCGAGGGCCGCCCCGGTCGGCAGGCCGGCGCCGTGGGCGCCCAGCGCGATGCGGGCCTGGGTCAGCGCGCGCAGGTCGCGCAGCGACGGGGTTGCGGCACGTCTGGACTCCGCGGGCGCGCTCTTGGACTCCGCGGGCGCGCTCATGCCGCCCGCCCCGGCAGAAGGCGCGACGCCTCGGCCAAAGCCGGGGGCAATTCGCCCGGCGCGCTGGCGAGCCGGCCCTGCGCGTCCGTGATGCGGACCTCGCGCAGCCACGCTTCGAATTCCGGGGCTGGCGGGCGGCCCAGGGTCTCGCGGGCGAAGACCGCATCGTGGTGGGAGAGGGACTGGTAGTTCAGCATGACATCGTCCGCTCCCGGCACCGTGATGACGAAGTTGACGCCCGCCGCGCAGAGCAGGGTCAGGAGGGCGTCCATGTCCTCGCCGTCGGCGTCGGCGTGATTGGTGTAGCAGACGTCCACCCCCATCGGCAGGCCGAGAAGCTTGCCGCAGAAATGGTCCTCCAGCCCGGCCCGGATGATCTGCTTGCCGTTGTAGAGGTATTCCGGCCCTATGAAGCCCACGACCGTGTTGACGAGCAGCGGATCGAACTCCCGCGCCACCGCGTAGGCGCGGGCCTCCATGGTCTGCTGGTCGATGCCCCAATGGGCATCGGCCGAGAGGGCCGAGCCCTGGCCGGTCTCGAAATACATGTACTGCCCGCCCTCCGGGCAGCGGCCGAGCGCCCGGGCCGCCTCGGAGGCTTCGCGCAGCACGGCGAGATCGACGCCGAAGCCGGCATTGGCCTTCTGCGAGCCCGCCACCGACTGGAACACGAGATCCACCGGCGCGCCCTTCGCCATCGCGTCGATCGCCACGGTGACGTGGCCGAGGCAGCAATGCTGGGTCGGCACGTTCAGGCGCAGGCGCAGGGTCTCCAGAAGCTCGACGATGCGGATGTAGTCCGGCAGCGAATCGGTCGCCGGGTTCACCCCGATCACCGCATCGCCCGAGCCCATCAGCAGGCCGTCCAGCGCCGAGATCAGGATGCCGGCCGAGGAATCGGTCGGGTGGTTCGGCTGGTTGCGGGTGGCGAGGCGGCCGGGCAGGCCGATCGTGGAGCGGAAACGCGTCACCACCGGCCGCTTGGCGGCGATCGCGACGAGATCTTGCAGCCGGCAAACTTTTGAAACGGCGGCCACCATCTCGGGCGTGAGTCCGGGGGCGAGGGCTGTCAGCGCCGCCGCATCGGCCGCCGGGGCGAGCAGCCATTCCCGAAAAGCGCCCACCGTCAGCGACGCCACCGGCGCGAAGGCTTGTCCGTCGTGCCGGCGCGCGATGAGGTCCGAGACCTCGTCCTCCTCCGAGGGGATCAGCTCCTCGGCCAGGAAGGTCTTCAGCGGGAGGTCGGCCAGGGCGATCTGCGCCGCGAGGCGTTCCACCGGACCCTCGGCGCAGAGCCCGGCGAGCTGGTCGCCGGACCGCTCCGGCGTCGCCTTGGCCAGCAGGCTGCGCAGGTCGGGAAAGGTGAAGCGTGTGCTTTCAATCGTCGTCGCGTATGCCATGGCCGGCGCTCCGGGCGAGCTGTTCGGTGTCAGGTATACCGAGGGCCAGCTAGATTGCGAGGATTGCCTCGCGCCGTCAGCGCGCTCGAAGTCGGCGTAGCGTGGCTTACCACCCGCAAGGTGCACAAGGCTGATGAGTATGATTAGTTGCGGGACCACAACCATCATCGCCGTAGTGTCAAAGCGCTAACAACCGGAGCGAATGATGGTGTTGCCGAGTCCCGCAGCATCTCAATCTGTCCGCTTTGACATCACTTGACGATCTGTGCTGGTAGGATCTGCCTGAAAGACCGTTTTTCCCGAGGCGCGAGCTGACAACGGCAACATTAAACAGCTCTTTGTTGCGCATTTTCCTGTCAGTTATCTTGCAAAAATTCTACGAAAGGACTGACAGTCAGCGTCGGCCTCGCTAGAACCGCGTTTCCTAATGTGCTTACTGCGGAGCATCTGTAGCAGAGAAGCACTATAATTTTCACAAGAGACCTGTGCCGACCTCATTCGCCGAGACCCGCGGCCCGGAATGGGTTCGTTTTGCCAAAACGCCGCGGCGATAGTTTTACAAGTAGCGCCATACATCGGGTTGCTGCGGACGGCGCGACATGATCAGAAAATCAACAGGAGATCAGACATACAGTCCTGAAATCTTTCGCTTATCACCTTATCTACGAAATACATAACTGCTACGCTATGGATCTATACAATATACTGAGTCGTACTTCTTAATTTATTGATATTAATTTACTAGCGTTTCAGTATTGCTGTAGGATTATGAATTCTATAATTGCCGTCTGAAATTCCGCAAAGTGGTTCGCGCGATGATTGAAGCTAGGATTCCAACGGACTGTGATGGAGCTGTGCCTTGCGTCAACCCAGGCGGCTATTTTAATGCCGCACTCCGGGGCCGCCATGTGTGGGAATGGATTCGACGACGGCCGCTTCGAATGCTTGGCTGGCTACAGCAGTGCTTACCGTTCCACTACGCAATCTCTGCAAGGGAGGCGGACCAGTATCTCCACCGACAACGTGCACCTCAGGAGCGGTCGGCTCAACGCTCATTCTTCCTTAGTCTGCGTCTGGCCCATCCAGCACCAAGACCGCTCGCCTCAGACTACCTACGTAATGCCTTGCTATGCCTCGAAACGGGGTTAAGCGCGTTTTAATTTCGCAATTGCGAACGGACCCAAAATAGGACATGATTTTTGAATACAGGATCCGCGCAGTCTTCGCCCCCCCGGAAAAGGGGCTCTTCAGAAACGGTGGGCAAAAACAAATGGACTCGATCAAGCGCGAGCTGGTCGGCAGCGGCGAAGTGGATTTAGCTGGGCTGGCTGATCTGCCGGATACACACTCAGTTTTGCGCACGAGCTTCGATGTATCCATCGCGGCATTAATCTTGGTCCTGCTCGCCCCCCTGTTGGCGACAATCGCCCTGATGATCCGACTTGATAGTCGCGGACCAGCTCTGTTCCGCCAAACCCGTACTGGTTTGAACGGACGCACGTTCCTAATCTACAAGTTCCGCACGATGCACGTTCAGGAGGACGACGCAGTTGTGCGCCAGGCTCAGCGTGGTGATTCGCGTTTGACCGGGTTGGGGGCGATCCTGCGCAAGACTAGCCTCGACGAACTGCCTCAGCTCCTCAACGTGCTGTGTGGAGACATGGCACTGGTCGGTCCGCGTCCGCACGCGCTGGCTCACGACAGCCATTATGGCGCGCTCATCTCGAATTACCGCCAGCGATTTGCCGTGCGGCCGGGCATCACCGGCTGGGCGCAGATCAACGGCTCACGCGGCGCTACGCCTGAGGTCGCCGACATGCGACGCCGAATCGACCTCGACCTCTGGTACGTCGAGAACCGTAGCCTAGCTCTGGATCTCAAGATCCTGGTCGCAACGGCGCTACACATCTTGCCAAGCCGGTCCGACGCCTACTGATCCGGGTCGTCATCGGCAGGGTGAGTGGCGCCAAGCGACCGGTGACTCGAAACGGCGCTCATCCAGCCGATCTATTCGCGCATCGTCACCCGCGGTGTCCTCGACGATCGGCGCGCGGCGAGCTTCGTTCATGAAGTAGCCGAGACAGACCAGAAACACGATCGCCCATGCAAGCATGATTTTTCCTACTGACCATGGCTA
>NZ_JALNUM010000021.1:0-67598 GCF_026540795.1 Methylobacterium sp. GC_Met_2 | reverse complement strand
CGCAGTCCTTTCGTACGCGGGGTTCCCCTCTCCCGACCCCTGCCGACGCAGGGGCCACCCTCCCCCGCAGAGGGGGGAGGGGAAACCGTCGCGCTTGTCAGACCCGCTCATGGCCCACCCCGCAGCGTCACCGAGGTCAGCCGCGCGGGCGAATACCCCGTCGCCCGGTGCAGATCGTCGAAGGCGTGGGACCGGGCGATCAGGCCGGCCGCCCGCCGGATCAGTTCGTCGTCGACCGGCTGCTCGAACTGGCGTCCGTTGCGGGTCCAGCGGATCGGTTCCGGGCTGCGCTCGGGGCCGGTGATCATCGCGATGGTCGGGTGCGCGGGGCCACCATGGGCGTGGATCCGATGGCCGGCCGCGTCGTCGTCGAACAGCAGGCGGGTCAGGCCCCGGGCCTGCGCCTCCACCACCCGACGCCCCTGCGCCACATGGTCGTCGAAGAACGCCACCGTGGAGGCCGGGTCGAGCATCGACCAATCGGCGGTCGACCAGTCGGCGGTGCTGTAGCGGGCCTGTCGGTCGCGGTAGTGAAGCCCGGACAGGTCGGGATCGTGGCAGAAGATCCGGGCCTCCGGGCAGGCCTGCCGGATCACCCAGGTGGTCATCCCGCGGAACACACCCGATTCAATCACGAAGGCGGGTTTCAGGGCGCGCATCGCCACGTAGAGCTGCAGGGCCCCGTTGAAGCCGCTGCCGCCCCGCCGCTGACGGACGGGCGCGGTCGGGATCAGCGACCAGAAGGTACGGACCGGATCGATCACGGGACCGTCCAACGTCAGCCCGGCCGCCGCGAGGTCGCGCTCCAGGATCGCGGCCGCCGCTTCGAGCAGCGTCGCCACCTCGCGCGGGGAGGTCGGCCGGTGGCTCCAATCGGGGGCAGCGGGCACGAGGTCGTAGCCGAGCCGGTCGAACAGGGGGCCGAGCACCTTCCGGCGCAGGCGCTCCAACGCGATCGGAGGTCGCATCTGGCTCATGCGGCCACCGCTTCGGCCGCGCCGCCGAACCGGACACGGTGCCCGGTTTCGATGGCGCGCATCGTGCCCGCCTCGTCGGGCTCCAGCCGGTAGGGCGCCTCCCAGCGCGTCGGATCGTTCCGGTCGGACGCCACGGCCGCGAAATCGAGCGGGTGATCCAGGCTCGGATCGGGCACGGCGGCCAGCAGCGCCTGCGTGTAGGGATGGACCGGCCGGCGGAACAGGGCGGCCCGGGGGGCCTCCTCGACGATCCGCCCCCGGCACATCACGCTGATCGTGTCAGCCATGTAGTCGATCACCGCCAGGTTGTGAGAGACGATTAGGTAGGACAGCCCCAAAGCCGCCTGGAGATCCTTGAGCAGGTTCAGGATCTGCGCTTGCACCGACACGTCGAGCGCCGAGACCGGCTCGTCGAGCACGAGGAGCCGCGGCTGCACGGCCAGCGCCCGGGCGATGCCGATGCGCTGGCGCTGCCCGCCCGAGAAGGCGTGCGGGTAGCGGTTGAGGCCATTCGGCTCCAGGCCGACCATGGCCATCAGGTCGCGGCAGCGCTCCTTGCGCTCCGCATGAGAGACGCCGTGGATCTCCATCGGCTCGGAGAGGATCTGGCGCACGGTCATGCGGGGATCGAGGGAGGCGTAGGGGTCCTGAAACACGAACTGGACCGTGCGCCGGTAGGCGAACAGGGCGTTGCCGCTCAAGGCGTGGACATCCCGCGGGCCGGCGCCGTCGTCGAACAGGATCCGGCCGGAATCGGGAGCGAGCGCCCGCATGACCATCTTCGAGACCGTGGTCTTGCCCGATCCCGATTCGCCGACGAGTCCGAGCGTCTGGCCCGCCGAGAGGCTGAGCGACACATCGGAGACGGCGTGGACGTACCGCGGCTTCTGCCAGATCCGGCCGGAGCGCAGGGTGAAGGTCTTGCTCACCCGCTCGACCTGGAGGATCGGCCCGGCCAGCGGCGCGCGTGCCTGCACCGGCGGGATCTCGGCCTTCGCCGGGCGGATCGGGGTCAGGCGCTCGCCCGGCGCCATGTCGAACCGGGGCACCGCGTGAAGCAGCGCCCGCAGATAGGCGTGGCCGGGGGCACGCATCACCGCCTCGCGCGGGCCGGACTCCACGAGCCGCCCGCGATAGAGCACCGCCACGTCGTGGGCGACGTTGGCGACCACCCCGAGGTCGTGGGTGATCAGCAGGATCGCCATCCCGGTCTCGTCCTGGAGCCGGGTCAGCAGGGCGAGGATCTGGGCCTGGGTGGTGACGTCGAGCGCCGTGGTCGGCTCGTCGGCGACCAGCAGGGCCGGCTTCAGGATCAGCGCCATGGCGATCATCGCGCGCTGGCGCAGGCCGCCCGACAGCTCGAACGGGTAGGTGCGCAGGGCGCGCTGCGGATCCGGAAAGCCCACCCGGGCGAGGGCCTCCTGCGTGCGCGCATCGGCCTCCCGCCGGTCGGCACCGGTGTGGATACGCAGGGCCTCGCCGATCTGGTCGCCGATCGTGTGGAGCGGCGAGAGGCAGGTCATCGGCTCCTGAAAGATCATCGCGATGCGCTGGCCGCGGATCGCCCGCATCGCCGGGCCCTCGGCGGGAAGCCGCGCGATATCGACGTCCGAGCCGCCGTCGCGGAACAGGATCTGGCCGCGGGTGATGGCGGCGGAGGGCGGGAGGATGCGCAGGATCGCCTGCGCGGTCACCGACTTGCCCGAGCCCGATTCACCGACGAGCGCCAGGGTCCGCCCGCGCGTCACGTCGAGGGACAGGCCGTGCAGCGCCTCGAACGGTTTCGGCTCGGCTCGGAACGCGACGGCAAGATCGCGGATGGACAGAAGTGCGTTCAAACGGTCCCCGCGCTCTGGAGATCCGGATGATGGGGCGGCGTACCCCGCCTGTCCATTGCGGCACGGTCGAACGCACGCCGCGGATGCAGCCTCTCGATCGCCGGATGCTTCAGGACCACGGCCAGCAGCCGCCCAATAAAGCTCCAAACTGCCTCATCCTGCCCCAGATGGTGAGTCAGCAGGACGATCGGGCGTTCGGGCCTCCGCGCGATGTCGTCGGCGAGGGCGGCGAGCATCGCCTCGGGGTCGCGCAGGGCGCGCGAGCCGCGCCAATCGATCGGATCGAGCGTGGCGTCGATGCGGCGGAGATTGGGGATCGGCGCCCCCGGGACTGCCGACAGGCCGCGATAGCCGAGCTCCGGAAGGGCGGAGGCGAGCGCCGGCGCGAGGCGGTTCCAGGGCGGGACGAAGACCGGGAGCAGATGGGATTCCGGCACGCGCTCCCGCGCGATCCGGAGCCCGGCGGCGGCATCCGCAACGAGGGCAGAGAGCGGTCGACCGGGGCCGAATTCCGCGGCCTTCATGTCGGGCGGTGCGTGGTTGCGGTGCGCGAGGCCGTGGACCGCGACGCTGACCTCCGGCGCCGTTTCGAGGCGACGCCCCAGGGCCGGCTCGATACCGGCCGGGATGGCGGCGAGCAGGAGCGGCGCGTTGTGGGGCTCCGCCAGCGCGAGCAGCCGGTCGAGCGCCGGCGTCGCGGTGACCGTGTCGTCGTCGCGCCAGAGAAACGGAAGGGTGCGGCCGCAGGCGCTGGCTGCGTCGAGGGCCTGATGCAGCACGTGCCAGGACGAATGCGCAGCCAGGTGAGGCGCGGCCTGACTGCGCGTCACGTCCGTGCTCGATCCTGAGACTTCTCGTCCCTCACCCCAACCCTCTCCCGCACGGGAGAGGGGGCGCGTCGCGCCCGCGCGATCCGATGGTGCTCCGCCGTCACGCACGTGCTGGATCGGGCTCGTCTGCGCGGGATCGCTATCACCAATCACAGAGATCATGTCGGCGGCAGGGACGCGGCGTCCACCGCGGCGGTCCGCATGAAGCGCCGCGACGATTTCGACTGAGCGCACGGCCCCGCCGAGATCGAACCCATGCGAACCGGGCCGTGGCGCCGCTCGCTGCGCCTCCACCGCCTGAAGCAGCGCCTGGGTGCTCAATTCCGCCTCCGGCAGGACCCGGGCGAGGCCGTGCGCGGCGAGATGCTCCGCGCGCAGGCGTTGCTCGGTCTCGCCACCCGCCTCGAACGGCACGAGGATGGCGGGCGTCCCTGTGGCGAGGAGATCGGTCGCGGTGTTGTAACCGCACTGGCTGACCGACACTGCGGAACCGGCCAGCAGGGTCCGGTAATCCGCCCGGGCACGGCCGAGGACGCCATCCGGAAGTCCAAGCCCGATCACCCGCAGGGCGGCTTCCGGCACGCCGTGGCCGGCCAGGATCCGCCAGCCGAGATCCGGCCGCTGCCGGGCCGCATCGGCGGCGGTGCGCAGCACAAGTAGCCCGGCCGGTCCGGATCCGGCGGCGACCAGAATTCCGGCGCGATCCGCAGCCGGTGCGGGGCGCGTCCCCTCGTCCACATAGCCCGTGTAGCGCAGCGTGCCGGCCGTCGCGGCGTCGAGCGGCCAGGAGGCTTCGAGGGGCACCAGAGCCGGATCGCCGTGGACCAGCACGGCGTCATACAGGGTGGCGACCCGGGCATGGGCCTGCGCGATCCGCTCCGGTCTTGTCGCGGCGACGAGGATATCGCGCACGGAGGCGAGTACCAGGGGACGGGGCACCCGGGCGTGCGCCGCCTCGACCAGCGCCAGGAACTCCGCCGCCAGCGCCCGCCGGCCGAAGGGGAACAGCTCGGTCAGCACGGCATCGGGCGCGAAGGTCTCCAGCGCTTCGATCATCAGCGTACGGCGGTGCGCCAGCCACACAGCATCCGCTGGCTCCCCGTCAGGCTTCAGAAGCGTCGCGAAGGCGGTGCCGACGATGCGCAATGGCGGCAGCTGGACGAGCCGCACCCCATCGAGGCGCACCAGGGGGGCCGGATCGCCGCCGGAGATCAGCATCGCCTCATGACCGGCCGCCGCGAACGACCGGGCCAGGGCGGCGGCACGGGTGAGATGCCCGGCGCCGAGCAGATGCGTGACCGCGATCAGGACGCGCACGGCGACCCCTCCGGGGCGCTATCGAGCGCGGATGCGCCCGCTCCGGCCGAACCTCGCAGCCGGCCGGCGATCAGCGATACGGCACGCTCCTCAGAGAAATCCTCGACCAGCCGGGCGCGCGCCGCCGCGCCGAGGCGAAGTCTCAGGTCCGGATCCCCCGCCAGACGGATCAGGGCCGCAATCAGGGCCGCCGGCTCGCCGGGCTGCACCAGAACGCCGTGTACCTCGTCGGCGATGAATTCCGGCGTGCCCCCGAAGGCCGTCGCGAGGATGGGAAGGGCCTGGCTGGCCGCCTCCATCAGGACGTTCGGCAACCCGTCGCGGTCGCCGCCGGGGCCGGGCTTGGTCGGCAGCACGAACAGATCGGCGGCGCGCATCGCCGCAATTACCTCGGGTTGGGCCAGGGCGCCGCGGAAGCTCACCCGTCCGGCGAGGTCACGGTCGCGCACGTCCGCTTCGAGCGCGTCGCGCAACTCACCGCCGCCGATCAGGTCGAGCCGCCAGTGCAGGGTTGCGGGCAGGCCGGCCAGGGCAGCGATCAGGTCGTCGTGCCCTTTCTTGGCCACGAGCCGCCCGACGCAGAGGAGCCGCAGCGGCGCGGCCGGGTCGGTGCCGTCGCGCCGGTCGTTCCGGTCGGGCGCCGGGGGGAAGCGCCCGAGATCGAGCCCGTGATAGGCGAGCAGCGTCCGGCCCGGTGCCAGCCGGTCGAGGCGCCTCTGGCCGTCGCGGGTGCAGGTCACGCCCCAGCGGGCGTCGTGCAGCTTCTCGGTCAGCTCCCAGTCCGGCGTGGTCCAGATGTCCTTGGCGTGGGCGGAGAAACTCCAGCCGCGCCCCGTCAGCACGGCGGCGTAGCGGGCGACGCTGGCGGGCGTGTGCAGGAAATGCACATGGATATGCCCGATGGCGGCGGGCAGCTCCCGGGCCAGCACCAGCGCCTGACCGAAGCGGCGCAGGCGCGAGGCCGTCGGGTCGCGCCGGAAATCGCGGGCGAAGAGTGCCAGGAGCGCGGGCAGGCGCGGCCGCCGCAGTGCGGCCAGGACACCGCGGAGCACGCGCAACGGCGCCGTGTGCAGGTATTCGGGCAGGTAGGAGACCGGCGCGCGGATCTGCGCGTGCATCGGGTGGTGGAACCGGTCGGTCGGTCGACGCAGTGACCAGATTTCCAGGGGCAGCCCACACCGCTCCAGGGCCAGGATCTCCTGGGCGATGAAGGTCTCGGACAGCCGCGGATAGCCCTTGAGAACCACGGCGATCCGCCGCTCGGTCACGAGTAGGCCCGCACGCGGTGTTGCCCAACGCCAGAACCGGCCAGCGCACGGACCCGGCGCGCCACGGCTTCGAGCCCGCCGAGCAGGCCCGAGACCAGGACCCGCGATGGCTCGGTCTGCTCGGGCAGGGCGCGCAAAGCCGCCGCCATGCGCTCCGGCTCCCGCCCGTCTTCCTCCATCAGGACCCGGACGAGCCCCAGGCCCTCGGCCGCCAGGGCGCGGATCGCCTGCTCGCGGCGCGGCTCGGTGCGCGGCACGAGGATCGCCCGGCGATCGAACGACAGGATCTCGCAGAACGTGTTGTAGCCGCCCATGGCGACCACGCCGGCCGCCTTGCTCATCAGAAACTCGATCTCGCTGTCGAACGTGATCGCGGAGACCCGCCCGGCGAGCGCACGGATGCGGACGTCGAAGCCGCGGCGGGCCGCGTCGTCGAGGAACGGGCCGAAGGCGATGAGCGCGGGCAGGGGGATGCCGGAATCGGCCTCGTAGGCGGCGATGACCCAGTCGATCAGCGCGGCACCGTCCCCGCCGCCGCCCGCCGTGACGAGGATGAACGGCCCTTGCGCCACGGCGGGCTCCGCGCGTCCGGCCCGCCGCTCAGGCAGGTCGCGGCGCAGATAGCCCGTGTAGGTCAACCGCTCGGCGATCCGGGTGGCAGTCTCGGCCTCCATCGGCAGCGCCGCCAGGGGCGCGTGGATGCGGCTCAGGCCGTACACCCAGATCTCGTCGTAGAAGCGCACCATCGTCTCGACCGCACCCTTGCGCTCCCATTCGGGAACGAGGCGATCGGCTTCGTCCAGCACGTCGCGCAAGCCGAGGACCAGACGGATCCCCCGCTCGCAGGCCCATTCGAGGGTCGGCAACAACTCTCCGTGGAAGCCGGCCGGTTCCTTGTCGACGACGATCATGTCGGGCGCGAAGGCCGCGCAGGTGCGGGTGATGATGTCGGTCCGCAACGCCACCGTCCGGTCGAGGGGCACGGCGGCGTCGCGGCTGCCATACCCCCCGTCGAGGAACTTGACGACCGGGGGCAGTCGGACCGTCCGCACGCCGGGCGCGAAGGCGAAGCGGTCGATCACCGGCGACCCGGACACGATCACCGCCCGGGCCCGGCCGTCACCCGACACGATCGCGTTGGCGATCGCCCGCGAGCGGCGCAGATGGCCGAGCCCGAACGTGTCGTGGCTGTAGATGAGAACGCGTGGGCCCGATGACGCCTCGTCCTCTCGCATTCCGGTGACCGCCTCAGTTGAAGGCGCGAGGATCGCAGCCGACGCCCTCTCGCACAAGCGGGGCCGGACGGTAAACAGCGCCGTCGAACGGCCTGGCACCGGTGACGTTGCAGGGGTGTGACGGGATCTGTTTGCTGGTGAACCTTCGCGCGGCCCGGCGTTATGTGCGCCCGATCGGACGCGGCGCCGGGTCGACCGACCGGATCGGCGGTCTCGGCATCCGGAACGGCAGCATCAACCGCACGAGCGGGTTGCGGAACCGGTCGAGGGACAGGCTCTCATGCATCGCGCGCACCGGCTCGCCGCCGAGCGTCGAGGCCAGCAGGGAGCGGGCGTAGAACGGCGTGTTCTCGTAGGTCGTGAGGACGCGGGCGCGGCCGTCGTCGCTGCGGGTATCGCGATTCATTCGCCAGAGGCGCGTCGGCGGCAGGCGTGCTTCCGTCGGCGGACGGATCTCGCGGCGGCTGCCGTCCCGGTTGAAGCGCAGAGACAGGTTCTGGCCACCGCCATCCCGGTGGTGCACGTCGTACAGGATCGCGGCACCGTCCGGCAGATCGGCCCGGCACCACGTCCAGCGGGTGAACGCATCCTCCAGGGCCTCGTCGCCGTCGTTGGTGTCGAAATACGCGGTGCCGGTCCAGCGCAATCCGGGCTGATCGAACGCGACTTCGACCCGCGAGGACGGGGCCATCGGCCACCAGCGATGACGCCCGGCGCGGTCCAGGTGGAATGGCCCGGCGGTGAAGCCCGGCGGCTCCAGCCGGACCGTGCCGCGCAGCCGGTGGGGCAGGGGCGACCCGCGCTCGTCGATCCGGACGGTCAGCGCCGTGCCGTCCCAGTGCATCGCGCTCGGCCCGATGGCGATGTGATCCGCGTCCCGCGACAGGCTGTCGGCGCGGCGCTCCGTCATGGCGAAGCGGCTGCGCTCGCCGTAGAGCACGACGTTCATGGCGCAATGCGCGAACGGGTCCCGTTCGGCGCTCCAGGCATAGTAGGGCGAGAACACGCTGCCGATGAACGCGATGATCGTGAGGCCCTGTCGGCCGTCATCGCTCACCGCATCGACGTACCACCACGCGTAGCCGCCCCGCGCGACCGGGCCGTCGAATCGCGGTCGTCCAAGATCGCCGCCGCCGCCAGCCGGCCGGACTGCGCCGCCATCGGAACGCCCGGCCCCGGATGGACCGAGCCCCCCGCCAGATAGAGCCCCGGGATCGCCGTCCGGGCGCCGGCCCGCTTGAACGTCGCCGCCCAGCCCTGCGCCGACCGCCCGTAGAGCGCGCCCCCCGTCCCCGGGAAGAGGGCTTCGAACTCCCGGGGCGTCGTCGTCACGGGCGACGCCAGATCCAGTTGAAGCCCGCAGGCCTCCAGCCGGCGCAGCAGGGTCCTCGCGCATGTTTCGATCTCCGGCGGCGTGGGCGGGCGGTCCCGGCCATCCGCCGGGGCATTGACGAGGAGGAGCAGGTGCTCGGGTCCCGACGGCACGAGGCCGGCCTCCGACCGGTCCTGCGCGCAGACGTAGACCGTGGGGTCGTCGGGCAGGCGGCGTCGGCGCAGGATCGTGTCGAACTCGGCCCGGTAGTCCCGCGAGAAGAACACGGAGTGATGCGCGAGGGGGAAGCCCCGGGGCTCCGCCACCGCGCAGAAGGTCACGGCCGACAGCGAGCGTTCGGCCGGCGCCAGCCGCGCGCCGGCCGATGCCGCATCGGCACCGAGCAGCCCGGCGCCGAGGGCGGCGCAATCGGCGTTGCAGACGACCGTGTCGGCCGCGATCCGCTCACCGCCGGCCAGGACGACGCCGCTCACCGTCCCGCCCTCGGTGACGATCCGCTCGACGTGGGCGCCGTAGCGGAACGTGGCGCCCCGTTCCGCGGCGAGATCCGCCACCGATCGCGCCAGGGCGCTCAGGCCCCCCGCCACGGTCCAGACGCCCGCTTGCTCGACATGGGCGACGAGCATCAGGGTCGCCGGCGCGCTGAACGGCGAGGCGCCGCAATAGGTGGCATAGCGGCCAAAGAGTTGCAGCAGCCGCGGATCCCGGAAGAAGCTGCCGAGCGCCGACCATAGGGTGGCGAAGGGCTGGATCCGCCAGAGATCGCCGATCCCCGACAATCCGACCCGCTGGGCGAGCCCCGCCGGGCTGGTCCGTCCGTCGCGGATGAACGGGCCTTCGAGCGTGCGGTAGACCTCCGCGGACCGGGCACAGAATCGCCGGTAGCCCTCGGCCTCGCGGGGTCCGGCGAAGGCCGCGATGGCCGCCGCCGAGGCTTCGATATCGGCAAAAAGATCGAGACGTTCGTCGCGGCTCCAGGCGTGCCGGGCGAGGAGGTCCGCCGGGCTCAGCGCGACCCGCTCGCCAAGATTCGCCCCACACTCGGCGAACAGCTCCTCGAACACCCAGCGCATGGTGAAGACGGTCGGCCCGGCCTCGACGGCGCGGCCCCCGACCGGAACGCTGCGCATCTTGCCACCGGGCTGCGCGGCCCGTTCCAGGACGGTCACTGCGCAACCGGCCTGCGCGAGCCGGAGCGCGGCGGCCAAGCCGCCGATCCCGGCGCCGATCACGACGACGCACTCCCGAGCCACGCTCGCCCCGCTGTTCCGCATCGGAACGGGATTGATCTGCCGCGCCAGCAGTGTCAATAAGAAATGACACCTGTCGCTGACAAGCCAACACAACAAGGAGGCAACGCGATGGAGTCGGGACGCCGAATCGAGATGGCGCTGGATCGCGCCGTGGCGCACGCGGAGGCACCGGGTGCGCCCCCCATGCTGGCAGAGGCGCTCCGCTACGCCGTGTTCCCCGGCGGGCACCGGATCCGACCCCGGCTCTGCCTCTCGGTGGCGCAGGCCTGCGGCGACGACGATCCCGTCGGGTCGTCCGCTGCGGCGGCGGCCATCGAACTCCTGCACTGCGCGTCCCTGGTCCACGACGATCTGCCGTGCTTCGACGACGCCCCGATGCGTCGGCAGAAAGCCACGGTCCACGTCGCGTTCGGCGAACCGATCGCGGTCCTGGCCGGCGACGCGCTGATCGTGCTCGCCTTCGAAACCCTGGCCCGGGCCGCGGGTCCCCATCCGGGGCGGCTCGTCCGGCTCGTGAGCCTCCTCGGTCGCGCCGCGGGCTCGCCCTCCGGCATTGCCGCCGGGCAGGCGTGGGAATCCGAGGCCTATGTCAGCCTCAGCGATTACCAGCAGGCCAAGACCGGCGCGCTGTTCGCGGCCGCCACCGTCGCGGGCGCCGCAGCCGCGGGCGCCGAGCCGGAGCCGTGGCGCAGGCTCGGGGAATGCCTGGGTGAGGCCTATCAGGTGGCCGACGATCTGCGGGACGTCGCCTGCCGCCAGGAGGAGATCGGTAAGCCCGCCGGGCGCGACGCCACGCTCGGGCGCCCCAACGCGGCAGCCTTGCTCGGAACCGGGGGCGCGCTCGATCGCCTCGCCCGACTGACGCGCGAAGCCGTGGCGGCGATTCCCGACTGCCCCGGCGCCGCGACCCTCACCGCCGAGATCGAGGTGCAGGCGCGGCTTTTCCTGCCCGCGAGCCTGCGGGCGGTGACAGCCTGAGCGCCGGATCCCTGCCGGGGACCAGCGCGACACCGCCGGCCCCCGCGGCCTGGAGCGAGCGCTGGCTTGCCTGGCGCAACCGTTTGGTCGCGAACCCGCGGTTTCAGCGCTGGGCCGCGGGCTTTCCGCTGACCCGCGGCATCGCGCAGCGCAACACCCGCGCGTTGTTCGACCTGTGCGCCGGCTTCGTCTACGCGCAGGTTCTCACCGCCTGCATCCGACTCGATCTGTTCGCGATCCTGGCCGAGGGTCCGGCCTCGATCGACGCGCTGGCCCGCCGACTCGATCTGCCGCCCGACAACGCCCGCCGCCTGCTTCGCGCGGCCGAATCGCTGAGACTGGTGCGGGCGCTGAAGGGCGAGCGGTATGGGCTGGCCGACCTCGGTGCCGCCCTCAACGGAAACCCCGGGATCGCCGGGATGGTCGAACACCACGCGCTCCTCTACGCCGATCTCGCCGACCCGGTGCGCCTCCTTCGGGGTCAGGCCCAGCCGACCGAGCTGTCGGGCTACTGGCCCTACGCATCCGGCACCGCCGCCGAGCCGGACGCCTATGCCCGCTACAGCGCGCTGATGGGCGCCTCGCAGGCCATGATCGCCGAGGATGTGCTCGACGCCTGCGACCTGTCCGGCGCCCGGCAGCTGATGGATGTGGGCGGAGGCGAGGGTGCGTTCCTCCAAGCGGTCGCGGCCCGCCATGCGCATCTCGGCCTGACACTGTTCGATCTGCCTGCCGTCGCGGAGCGCGCGACCGCGCGGCTGTCGCGCGTCGGGCTCGGCAGCCGAATCGCCTGCCGCAGCGGCGACTTCCATGCCGGGCTGCCGCCGGGCGCCGACGCCATATCGCTGGTGCGCATCGTCCACGATCATGACGACTGCCCCGCCCAGGCCCTGCTGGCCGCAGCCCATGCGGCTCTGACTCCCGGCGGTTGCCTGATCCTGGCCGAGCCGATGGCTGGCACACCGGGGGCCGAGCCGGTCGGAGATGCGTATTTCGGTCTCTACCTGCTGGCGATGGGGTCAGGCCGGCCGCGCCGTGCTGACGAGCTCCGCACCATGCTACACGCGGCGGGATTCACCACTATCCGCGAGCCGCGTGCACGCCGTCCCCTCCTCGCACGCGTGCTGATCGCCCAGAAATCGGGCGCCGTGTAGTAAGTGTGACTTGACGCATAGAACTGTCTATCTAGGATGACACTCAACGGCGTCGCTCCCAGCGAGTCGCATAAGACAGGGCGGAATCTCCCATCATGGATGCGCTGGCCGTCATCCTCGAACGACCGGAGCACCTGTCAGTCCAGCGGCTGGCGTTGGAGCCCGCCTGCGCGTCCGACGCGGTGGTCGCGACCACCTGGAGCGGAATCAGCACCGGAACCGAGCGCCTGCTCTGGTCGGGGCGCATGCCGCCGTTCCCCGGGATGGGCTACCCCCTGGTGCCGGGTTATGAATCCGTCGGCACGGTCGTGGAGGCCGATGCCGCCGGCTCGGTCCGGGTCGGCCAGACCGTGTTCGTCCCCGGCGCCCGCTGCTTCGGCGCGGTGCGCGGCCTGTTCGGCGGAGCCGCCTCCCATCTGATCGCACCCGCCGCCCGGCTCGTGCCGGTGGATGGAGCGCTCGGCGATACCGCCTGCCTCCTGGCCCTCGCGGCGACCGCCTATCGGGCGCTCGGCGGGATCCAGCCCGGTGCGACCCCGCTGATCGTCGGGCACGGGGTCCTCGGCCGGCTGCTCGCACGCCTTACCCTGGCCGCCGGCGCGGCGCCGACGGTGTGGGAGACGAACCCGCTGCGCGTCGCGGACGACCACGGCTACACGGTCCTGACGCCTGAGAGCGATCCCCGGCGCGACTACGCGGTGATCACAGATGTCAGCGGCGACGCCTCCGGCCTCGATGCGCTGATCGCCCGGCTGGCCCCCGGCGGCGAGATCGTGCTCGCCGGGTTCTACGAGGCGCCGCTGAGCTTCGCCTTCCCGCCGGCCTTCATGCGTGAGGCCCGGATCCGGATCTCGGCCGAGTTCAAACCGGCGGATCTGGCGGCCGTCACGGCCCTGATCGACGGCGGACGGCTCTCCCTCAACGGGTTGATCACGCACCGCGAAGTCGCGGCCGAGGCCGAGGCCGCCTACCGCACCGCCTTCACCGACCCGGCCTGCCTGAAGATGATCCTCGATTGGAGGGACGCCGCGTGAACGTTCAGCTCGACAAAGCCGCCCTGTCTCAGGCCGCGCAGCTCCGCGCAGAGGCCGCGATCGAACCGGACGCCGTGGTCACCGCGCCGGTGAAGAAAGAGACGCAGATCATCGCGATCTACGGCAAGGGCGGGATCGGCAAGTCGTTCACCCTGGCCAATCTCAGCTACATGATGGCCCAGCAGGGCAAGAAGGTCCTGCTGATCGGCTGCGACCCGAAGAGCGACACGACCTCGCTGCTGTTCGGCGGCAAGGCCTGCCCGACCATCATCGAGACCTCGACCAAGAAGAAGCTCGCCGGCGAGGCGGTCGCCATCGGCGACGTCTGCTTCAAGCGCGACGGCGTCTACGCCATGGAACTCGGCGGCCCGGAGGTCGGGCGCGGCTGCGGCGGACGCGGCATCATCCACGGCTTCGAGCTGCTGGAGAAGCTCGGTTTCCACGAATGGGGCTTCGACTTCGTCCTGCTCGACTTCCTGGGCGACGTGGTCTGCGGCGGCTTCGGCCTGCCGATCGCCCGGGACATGTGCCAGAAGGTCATCGTCGTCGGCTCGAACGACCTGCAATCGCTCTACGTCGCCAACAACGTCTGCTCGGCGGTCGAGTATTTCCGCAAACTCGGCGGCAACGTCGGCGTCGGCGGGCTGGTGATCAACAAGGATGACGGCACCGGCGAGGCCCAGGCCTTCGCGGACGCGGCCGGCATCCCGGTCCTGGCCTCGATCCCGGCCGACGACGACATTCGCCGCAAGAGCGCCAATTACGAGATCATCGGCCGGCCGGAGAGCCGCTGGGGCAGCCTGTTCTCGGATCTCGCCGCCAACGTCGCCACCGCCGCGCCGCACCAGCCGAAGCCGCTCACGCAGGACGAACTGCTCGGCCTGTTCTCCAGCGACGTGACCGGCCGCGACGTGGTGCTGGTGCCGGCGACCCACGAGGACATGTGCGGCGTCGCCCACGTGACCAAGCCGTCCCTCGAAGTCGTGTACGACGAGGTCTGACGCGCATGGCCGTCTCCCTCGACATCGCCGACCTGCGCGCCCGCAAGGCCGCCCCGTCCGACGCACCGTCCATCGACCTCGCCGCCACCAAGAGCGACGGGCTCGGCTGCCACGCCGGCAAAGACGCGATGGTGGCGGCCGCGGAAGCTGCCGGCATGTCCGAGACCCTGGCTCAGCTCCGCAGCGACTATCCGCAAGGTCCGCACGATCAGCCGCAGAGCATGTGCCCGGCCTTCGGCTCGCTCCGGGTCGGGTTGCGAATGCGCCGGACCGCCACGATCCTGTCCGGCTCGGCCTGCTGCGTCTACGGCCTCACCTTCACGTCGCATTTCTACGGCGCGCGGCGCAGCGTCGGCTACGTGCCGTTCAATTCGGAGACGCTGGTCACCGGCAAGCTGTTCGAGGATATCCGCGAAGCGGTCTACGCCACCGCCAAGCCCGAGGATTACGACGCCGTCGTCGTCATCAACCTCTGCGTCCCCACCGCCTCCGGTGTCCCGCTGCGCCTGCTGCCGAAGCAGATCGACGGCGTCCGGGTGATCGGGATCGATGTGCCGGGTTTTGGCGTGCCGACCCACGCCGAGGCCAAGGACGTGCTGGCCGGCGCCATGCTGAAGGTCGCCCGCACGGAGGCCGAGCAGGGCCCGGTGGCCGCGCCGCGCGGCGGACGGTCCGAGCGCCCGAGCGTGGCCCTGCTGGGCGAGGTCTTCCCGGCCGACCCGGTGGTGATCGGATCTCTGCTGGAGCCGCTCGGCCTCTCCGCCGGGCCGGTGGTTCCGACGCGGGAATGGCGCGAACTCTACGCCGCCCTCGATTGCGCCGCCGTGGCGGCGATCCACCCGTTCTACACCGCCTCGATCCGTGAATTCGAGGCGGCCGGCCGACCGATCGTCGGCTCGGCCCCGGTGGGTGTCGACGGCACCGCCGATTGGCTGGACCGGATCGGCGAGGCCTGCGGTGTCGCCCGCGCCACCGTCGAGGCGGCCAAGAACAAGATCCTGCCCGGCATCCGCGGTGCGCTCGCCGCCATGCCGATCAAGGGCCGGATCACGCTGTCGGGCTACGAGGGCTCGGAATTGCTGGTCGCCCGCCTCTTGGTCGAGAGCGGCGCCGAGGTTCCGTATGTCGGGACCGCCTGTCCGCGCACGCCCTGGTCGGAGGCGGATCGCGACTGGTTGGAGGCCCGCGGCACGCAGGTGCGCTACCGGGCGTCCCTGGAAGACGACCTCTACGCCCTCGATTCGCTCAAACCGGATCTCGCCATCGGCACCACCCCGGTGGTGCAGCACGCCAAGGAGCGGGCAACCCCGGCGCTCTACTTCACCAACCTGATCTCGGCGCGCCCGCTGATGGGCGCGGCCGGCGCGGGCTCGCTCGCCACCGTCATCAACGCGGCGCTGGGCAACAAGCCACGGTTCGACGCGATGCGCGACTTCTTCGAGGGCGTCGGCACCGGCCACGCCGCCGGCGTCTGGCAGGATGTGCCGCAGAAGCGCCAGGGACCGAAGATCGAAGGCCCCAAGAAGCCGATCGGGGAGATGGCCTGATGCTGATCCTCGATCACGACAGGGCCGGCGGCTACTGGGGCGCGGTCTACATCTTCACGGCGATCAAGGGCCTGCAGGTCGTCATCGACGGCCCGGTGGGCTGCGAGAACCTGCCGGTCACCTCGGTGCTGCACTACACCGACGCGCTGCCGCCTCATGAGCTGCCGATCGTCGTCACGGGCTTGGCGGAAGAGGAACTCGGCCGGCACGGAACCGAGGGCGCCATGAAGCGCGCCCACGCCACCCTCGATCCGGGCCAGCCCAGCGTGGTCGTCACCGGATCCATCGCCGAGATGATCGGCGGCGGCGTGACCCCCGAGGGCACCGGCCTTCAGCGCTTCCTGCCGCGGACCATCGACGAGGATCAGTGGCAGGCCGCCGACCGGGCGATGCGCTGGCTCTGGCAGGAATACGGCGCCAGGAAATTCGCCAAGAAGGGCATCCCGGCCCGGCCGGAGAAGAAGCCCGGCGAGAAGCCACGGGTGAACCTGATCGGACCGGCCTACGGCACCTTCAACATGCCCTCCGACCTCGCCGAGATCCGGCGGCTGGTCGAGGGGATCGGCGCCGAGGTGAATCTGACCTTCCCGCTGGGCTCGCACCTCGCGGATGTGCCCAAGCTCGTCAACGCCGACGCCAATATCTGCCTCTACCGCGAGTTCGGCCGCCTGCTCTGCGAGGATCTGGAGCGGCCCTACCTGCAGGCGCCGATCGGCGTGCTCTCGACCACCAAGTTCCTGCGCTCGCTGGGTGCGATCCTCGGCCTCGATCCCGAGCCGTTCATCGAGCGCGAGCGCCACACCACGATCAAGCCGATCTGGGACCTCTGGCGCTCGGTGACGCAGGACTTTTTTGGGACAGCGAGCTTCGGCATCGTCGCCACCGAGACCTACGCCCGCGGGGTGCGCCATTTCCTCGAAGACGAGATGGGCCTGCCCTGCCATTTCGCCTTCGGCCGCTCGGCCGGGATGAAGCCCGACAACGCCGCCGTCCGGGCGGCCATCGCGGCCAAGCCGCCGCTGGTGCTGTTCGGTTCGTTCAACGAGCGGATGTACCTCGCCGAGTGCGGCGCCCGGGCGACCTACATCCCGGCCTCGTTCCCCGGCGCGATCATCCGGCGGCACACCGGCACGCCGTTCATGGGCTTCGCCGGTGCGACCTACCTCGTCCAGGAAGTCTGCAACGCCCTGTTCGACACGCTCTTCCACATCCTGCCGCTCGCCCGCGACATGGACAAGGTCGAGGCCACCCCGGCCCGGCAGCACCGCGAGCTGCCCTGGGACGAGGCCGCCCGGCAAGCGCTGGACGCCCTGGTCGAGGCGCAGCCGGTCCTGGCGCGCATCTCCGCCGCCAAACGTCTGCGCGACGCCGCCGAGCGCGCCGCCCGCGATGCCGAATCCGATGCCGTGGCCCCCGCCCATGTGGCGCGCGCCCGTGCCGACTTCGCCGGGGGGATCCCGGCGTGACCCAGCTTCCCCTGTCCCCCGAAGGAGACCTGATGATGCGCACGATGGTCCCGAATGCCCGCCAGCAGCAGGAAGAGATCCAGTTTCGTCTGATCCTGGCGGCGACATACCCGTTCTTCCTCGCCGCCGCCGCCCTCGGGCGCGTCCGGCCGGCCCAGGCCGTGTCGCGGCCGGGCCTCGCGCCCGCGCGCCGCTCCGTCTTCGGCGAGGCCCGCGCCATGGCGGTCCAGGCCATCCCCTTTGCCTTCATGGGCTGAGAGCCTCTCACAAAACTCCCGGGCACCGGGAGTTCTCCCTCTGATCGCGACAGCGCAGCGGGAGGTTGTGAGAGGCTCTGAATGCCCTGTTCGAGATGCTTCCGTCCGGTGACGCGGGGGAAGTCAGGCCGTGACCACCCAGGCTTCACGGCTGTACCCGTCGCGCTTTTCGAGAAGCGCGGCCAACACACGGAGGTCTGAACGATGGCCGGTGGACCCGTTGCAACAGAAAGACCGAGCAGCCTCTCCGGGCTGACGGAACCGGAAGCCAAGGAGTTCCACGCGATCTTCCTGACGAGCTTCCTCATCTTCACGGCAATCGCCGTGGTCGCCCACATCCTCGTCTGGCTGTGGCGTCCGTGGCTGCCCGGACCCCAGGGTTACGCTTCGCTCGAAGGCGTCACCGATGCGGCCCGTGCCCTCGTCTCGATGATCGGCTGAGGAGGATCGCATGCATAAGGTTTGGTTGCTCTTCGATCCGCGTCGAACACTGGTGGCTCTGTTCACCTTCCTGTTCATCCTGGCGCTGCTGATCCACTTCATCTTGCTCTCGACCGACCGGTTCAACTGGCTGGAAGGTCCGAAGGCCAACAAGCAGGCGAACGCCATCACGCTGGCGCTGCCGCAGCTGCCGGCTTGACATCCGGTCTGGACCGCGGCGCGCGAGGGCCGCGGTCACCCTTTTCTTCTCTCGGCCTGATCGAGGAGCCGCCGCCATGGCGATGCTGAGCTTCGAGCGCAAATACAGGATCCGCGGCGGTACGCTGCTCGGCGGCGATCTCTTCGACTTCTGGGTCGGACCGTTCTTCGTCGGCTTCTTCGGCGTCGTCGGGCTGTTCTTCACCGTGCTCGGCACGGCTCTGGTGATCTACGGGGCGGCGATCGGGCCGACCTGGAACGTCTGGCAGATCAACATCGCCCCGCCCGACATCAGCTACGGGCTCAAGCTGGCGCCGCTCAAGGAAGGCGGCCTCTGGCAGATCATCACCTTCTGCGCGCTGGGCTCGTTCGTGTCCTGGGCCCTGCGCGAGGTCGAGATCTGCCGCAAGCTCGGCATCGGCTATCACGTGCCGGCGGCCTTCGGCATGGCGATCTTCGCCTACTTCACCCTGGTGGTGATCCGCCCATTCCTGATGGGCGCCTGGGGCTACGGCTTCCCGTACGGTATCCTCAGTCACCTCGATTGGGTGTCGAACACCGGATATCAGTATCTCCACTTCCACTATAACCCGGCGCACATGCTGGCGGTGACGTTCTTCTTCACCACGACGCTGGCGCTGGCCATGCACGGCGGCCTGATCCTGTCCGCGACCAACCCGGCCAAGGGCGAGACCGTCAAGACGCCGGAGCACGAGGACACGTTCTTCCGCGACACGATCGGCTACTCGATCGGCACGCTCGGCGTGCACCGGCTCGGTCTGTTCCTGGCCCTGGCGGCCGGGTTCTGGAGCGCGGTCTGCATCGTGATCAGCGGCCCGTTCTGGACCCAGGGCTGGCCGCAATGGTGGGGCTGGTGGCTCAACCTACCCGTCTGGGGATGAGCGCGGCGATACGACCGGGACAAGACGCATAACACGGGGCCCGCCGCTCGGGCGCGCGGATCCTCGGGGAGGGCAGGCCATGGCCTATTATCAGAACATCTTCACGGTGGCGCAGGTCCGCCCGCTCGTTCCGGATCACGGCGTTCCGGTGGCGGTCGGCGACCGGGTCGGCAAGCCGTTCAACAGCTACCTGTTCGGGCTGATCGGCAACAGCCAGGTCGGGCCGATCTACATCGGCTACATCGCGGCTTTGTCGATCACCTGCGGGCTGATCGCGTTCGAGATCATCGGGCTCAACATGTGGGCCTCGGTGAACTGGAGCCCGATCCAGTTCGTCCGGCAATTGCCGTGGCTCGCGCTCGAACCGCCGCTGCCCAAATACGGGCTCCGGGTGCTGCCGCCGCTGAACGAGGGCGGCTGGTGGCTGATCGCCGGCTTCTTCCTCACCGCCTCGATCCTGCTCTGGTGGGTCCACCTCTACCGGCGGGCCCGGGCGCTCGGCCTCGGCACCCACGTGCCGTGGGCCTTCGCGTCGGCGATCTGGCTCTACCTCGTCCTCGGCTTCATCCGGCCGGTGCTGATGGGCTCGTGGTCGGAGGCCGTGCCGTTCGGGATCTTCCCGCACCTCGATTGGACCGCGGCGTTCTCGCTCCGCTACGGCAACCTGTTCTACAACCCGTTCCACATGCTCTCGATCACGTTCCTCTACGGATCGACCCTGCTGTTCGCGATGCATGGCGGCACGATCCTGGCCTGCTCGCGCTACGGGGCCGAGCGCGAAATCGACCAGATCGTCGATCGCGGTACCGCCACCGAGCGCGCCGCCCTGTTCTGGCGCTGGACCATGGGCTTCAACGCCACGATGGAGTCGATCCACCGCTGGGCGTGGTGGTTCGCGGTGCTCACCACCCTCACGGGCGGCATCGGCATCCTGCTCACCGGCACCGTGGTCGACAACTGGTACCTCTGGGCGGTCAAGCACCACGTCGCGCCGAACTATCCGCAGGTCTACGGCCCGATCGTGGATCCCGCCCATCTTGCACCCGGCATGAAGCCGTGAGGAGGCCGTCATGAAGACGATTCTGGCGGTTGTCGGTGGGGCGCTCGCCCTCTTCCTCACCATCGCGATGTTCGGCGGCGCAGGCTGGACCCACCCGCCCATGGCGGTCAAGCAGACCGGCTTCCGCGGCACCGGCATGGACCTGATCCGGACCCGGGCCGGCAACGAGGCGCTGTCGGAGGCCAACAGGGCTCCGGCACCGGCCGACCCGGCCGATGCCGGTGGCGACAAGGCCTCGGCGGTCTACGAGAACGTCCAGGTGCTGGGCGATCTCTCGGCCGAGCAGTTCAACCGTGTCATGGTGTCGATGACCGAATGGGTCGCACCGCAGCAGGGCTGTACCTACTGCCACAGCACCGAGAACATGGCCTCCGACGAGCTGTACCAGAAGCGCGTCGCGCGCCGCATGCTCCAGATGACCCAGTACATCAACGCGTCCTGGAAAGAGAACCACGTCCACGGGGCGGGCGTCACCTGCTACACCTGCCACCGGGGCAATCCGGTGCCGGCGAATATCTGGTTCGACCGTCCGGTCCAGGGTGCGGGACGGTTCATCCCGCGCAACAACAGCCAGAACCTCGCCTCGGCGGAAGTCGGCAACACCTCGCTGCCCTACGACGTGTATCAGGCTTTCTATCAGCACAAGGAGACGTCGGAGGACGCGGTCCGGGTCAACGCCACCACGGCGCTCCCGGAGACCAAGGGCAAGCCGATCCAGGATGCGGAGAAGACCTTCGCGATCATGATCAGCATGTCGCAGTCGCTGGGGGTGAACTGCACCTTCTGCCACAACACCCGCTCGGTGGCGCAGTGGGACACGAGCACGCCGAACCGCGTCCATGCCTGGTACGGCATCCGCATGGTCCGGGATCTGAACCAGGACTACATGACGCCGCTGACCTCGACCTTCCCGACCAACCGCCTGGGCGTTCTCGGCGATGCGCCGAAGATCAACTGTGCCACCTGCCACAACGGCGCGAACAAGCCGCTCAACGGCGCCAACGTGATCGGGCCCTACCCCGAGCTGTCGCACCCGACCATCGAGGCCAGCCTGCCCACCGGCGAGGCCAAGGACCCGATTCCGGGGACGCAAACGCCGGCCCTGAAACCCACGAAGCCCTGACGTGAGGGGCGGCGGAGCCCGAGGCTCCGCCGCCCGCAAGCCACAGGGAACCTCCGCGGTTTAGGGGCGTCGATATCGGCGGCCAAGCTCGGCCTCGGGAGGCGCCCGTGACGATCACCATCTCGAACCTCCAGCCGCTCATCGCGATTCTCGCCGGGATCCTGATCCTGGTGATGCCGCGGCTGCTCAATTACATCGTGGCGATCTACCTGATCGTCGTCGGCATCATCGGCTTGGGAATACTGCACTGAGCCGCCGCGCGCCAAAGTTGCCGCGCCACACCTGACAGACCGGCATCGCCGTCATACGGGTGCGCACAACGCCATCGTGCGTTCATCTTGCGTTGCGGTGCGGGATGGTCCAACCCCGCCCATCAGCTCGGCCGGAGCCGGGCATCAGATATGGACGGGATCGACATGGCGACCGGCAGCGCGAAGTGGGTCTACGCCTTCGGCGACGGCAAGGCGGAGGGCAAGTCGCAGATGCGCGACCTGCTCGGCGGCAAGGGCGCCAACCTCGCCGAGATGTCCAACCTCGGCCTGCCGGTTCCCCCTGGCTTCACCATCACGACCGAGGTCTGCACCTACTACTACGACCATGGGCAGTCCTTTCCGCCGGAATTGAAGGATCAGGTTACCAACGCGCTGGCGCAGGTCGGCGCGCATACCGGTCGCAAGTTCGGCGACTCCACCAACCCGCTCCTCGTCTCGGTCCGCTCCGGCGCGCGCGCCTCGATGCCCGGCATGATGGACACGGTGCTGAACCTCGGGCTCAACGACGAGACCGTCCTGGCGCTGGCCAAGGAAGCCGAGGACGAGCGCTTCGCCTACGATTCCTACCGCCGCTTCATCACCATGTACTCGAACGTTGTGCTCGGCGTTGAGCACCACGCCTTCGAAGAGGCGCTGGAGCAGTACAAGGAGGGCAAGGGCTTCGAACTCGACACCGAACTCGGCGCCGCGGACTGGAAGACCCTGATCCAGACCTACAAGACCATCGTACGCACCGAACACGGCTCGGACTTCCCGCAGGGCGCCGATGACCAGCTCTGGGGCGCGATCGGCGCGGTGTTCGACTCGTGGATGATCCCGCGAGCCAAGAAGTACCGGGAGCTGAACAGCATCCCGGAGAGCTGGGGCACGGCCGTCAACGTCCAGGCCATGGTGTTCGGCAACATGGGTGACACCTCCGCCACCGGCGTCGCCTTCACCCGCAACCCGTCGACCGGCGAGAAGGCGCTCTACGGCGAGTTCCTGATCAACGCCCAGGGCGAGGACGTGGTGGCGGGTATCCGCACGCCGCAGAACATCACCGAGAAGGCCCGGATCGAGGCCGAGAGCGACAAGCCTTCCATGGAGAAGGCCATGCCCGAGAGCTTCGCGGAGCTGACCCGGATCTACGGGATCCTGGAGTCGCACTACCGCGACATGCAGGACATGGAGTTCACCATCGAGAAGGGGAAGCTCTGGATGCTCCAGACCCGCAACGGCAAGCGCACGGCGAAGGCCGCTCTGCGCATCGCCGTGGATCTGGCGGGCGAGGGTGTGATCTCCCGGGAGGAGGCGATCGGCCGGGTCGAGCCCGGGGCGCTGGACCAGCTCCTTCACCCGACCATCGACCCGAAGGCCGACCGCAAGGTCATCGCCTCGGGTCTGCCGGCCTCCCCCGGCGCCGCGACCGGTGAGATCGTGTTCAACTCCGAGGACGCCGAGGCTCACCGCAAGGCCGAGCGCAAGTGCATCCTCGTGCGGATCGAGACCTCGCCCGAGGACATCCACGGCATGCACGCCGCCGAGGGCATCCTGACCACCCGTGGCGGCATGACCAGCCACGCGGCCGTGGTCGCCCGCGGCATGGGCAAGCCCTGCGTGTCCGGCGTCGGGTCGATTCGAATCGACTACAAGGCGCAGACCATGACGGTCGGCGGCGTAACGCTGAAGGCCGGCGACAAGATCACCATCGACGGCTCGTCCGGACAGGTCATCCAGGGCGAGGTGAAGATGCTGGAGCCCGAGCTCTCCGGCGACTTCGCCACGCTCATGGAGTGGGCGGACGTGTTCCGCGGCATGAAGGTCCGGGCGAATGCCGACACGCCGACCGATGCGCGGACCGCGCGCAACTTCGGCGCCGAGGGTATCGGCCTCTGCCGCACCGAGCACATGTTCTTCGAGGGCGACCGCATCATCGCGGTGCGCGAGATGATCCTGGCGGACGACGCCGAGGGCCGCCGGGCGGCGCTCGCGAAGATCCTGCCCTACCAGAGGCAGGACTTCGTCGAGCTGTTCACGATCATGTCCGGTTTGCCGGTCACGATCCGCCTGCTCGACCCGCCGCTCCACGAGTTCCTGCCGCACTCCGACGCCGAGGTCGCCGAGGTCGTGAAGGCGACCGGCGTGTCTGAGGAGAAGATCCGGCACCGGACCCGCGAGCTGTCCGAGCACAACCCGATGCTCGGCTTCCGCGGCTGCCGCCTCGCCATCGCGTTCCCGGAGATCGCCGAGATGCAGGCCCGGGCGATCTTCGAGGCCGCCGTGCAGGCTGCGGCCGATACCGGCAGCCCGGTCACGCCCGAGGTGATGGTGCCGCTGGTCTTCACCCGCGCCGAGTTCGACATCGTGAAGGCGCGCATCGACGCCATGGCGAAGGCCGTGGCCGAGGAGAAGGGCGCGACCCTCGACTATCAGGTCGGCACCATGATCGAGCTGCCGCGGGCGGCGCTGAAGGCCGGGGAGATCGCCGAGACGGCCGAATTCTTCTCCTTCGGTACCAACGACCTGACGCAGACGGCGCTCGGCATCTCCCGCGACGACGCCGCGACCTTCCTCGGCCCCTACACCCAGAAGGGGATCCTGCCGGCCGACCCGTTCATCACCATCGACCAGGAAGGCGTGGGCGAGTTGGTGCGGATCGGCGTCGAGCGGGGCCGCAAGACGCGCCCCGATATCAAGCTCGGCATTTGCGGCGAGCATGGCGGCGACCCGGCCTCGATCGGCTTCTGCCATGAGGTCGGGCTCGATTACGTCTCCTGCTCGCCCTACCGGGTGCCTATCGCGCGCCTCGCGGCGGCCCAGGCGTCGCTGGGCAAGGTTTCGGCCAAGGAAGGCTAAGGCCCGAACGGGGAGGGCGCTCGGGTGGCGTCCTCCACAGGTTCTCAACCACGCGCGAGAGGAGCCGCTGAAAAGCCGGCTCTTTCGACGAACTCGACTGCCGATACGGTGTTGACCCATTGAGCCGATGGGTCGGACGTGCCTTTCTTCGATCCGCGGCGGGTTCAGCGTCACCCGTCAGAATCACCGGCCATGATCCAGACCGATTCCACGCCCGTCGGCCTCACCGAACCGCAGGCCATCATCGCGGTGCCGCGTGCTGCCATGCGCGCCTATCTCGCACTCGTGGCGGCACTCGGGGGCATGATGACCGCCGGGATGCTCATGATGTCGGTTGCGACGAACAGCGGCAACGAGGCCGATCGCATCGCAGCGACTCAGGATGACGGTTACGCGGCGACGCTGGTATCGGCGTTGAGCGTCAACCTGTCGAAGCCGCTGCGCTGACGTCTGTATCGCGCTGACGCCGCTCGACGGCCAATCCACACCTGTCTCAGCGGGGAGCGAAGCGTATCGCCTCGACCTCGGCTGGAGTTCAGCAACTCAGCGTCCCCCGGACGCTGCCCGTGTCGCCGATCCGGTGAACCGGGCTGCCGCGAGCTCGTCGCCGGGGCTGCGTGCACTGAACCGCGTCGTCGTGCGCTCCGGCGCAGCAGCCAGGATGGCATCCGGCGCTGCGTCGCGAACGCGGGTCGTGGCGATCCGAACAGGCGCGCCGCGGCTCGCGGGTGCCGCCACCGATCCGGCCGCGACGGTCTCGAACAGGGCACGCAGCTGCAACTTGGCGTCGGCATCCGGGGCGACCAGGGTGCGGGCCCGGACTGGCTCGACGGTCGAGGGTTTCGCCAGCGCACGGATCTCGGTCGCGACCGGAAGGTTGGCCATGCCGCCGTTCAGCGCGGCGAACTGCACCGGGCGCGGCGGTGGCAGCGGCATCGTGAGCGCCGCCACGACGGCGGTGAGGTCCGACGGTCGGCGCGGCGGAAGCGGCGTCACGGCGGCCGCGATGGCCTCCTCGGCCTTCGAGGCCGGGGGTGCGGCAGTGAGCAGGGCCTTCGCATCCACATTTCTGGCATCCGGCGCCTTCGCAAGCTCGCGCTGGACGAGAGAGCCGCGCAGGGCGTCGTCGGCAGCGGGCGCGGCGTAGGCGAGGGCGGAGCGGGTCCCGACCGTATCCTGCGGATCTGCACTCGCCACGGCGATAACGGGGGCGCGACGCGTCTTCGCTACCACGGGCGCAGGCGGCGGTGGAGCGGGCGGCTCGGATCGGCCGCCTCCGAACAGGCTGGCAAGGAAGCCGAATAGGCCCGGTCCGTCCTCCTCTTCGCCACCGCCGGCCATCTGGGTGGTGATGCCGGCGACGGTACCGCCGCGGGCCAGAATCTCGGCCTTCGCCTCCTCGTAGCGCGGGAAGGGGCGGTTGTCGCTCGCGAGGTGGACCGTCTTGCCGTCCGGGAACACGCGGGCAAGCTGATCGTGGGTCATGCGCGGCCACATCCGCACCGAGCCGACATCGAGGTGGATGAACGGCGTGCCCGCATGCGGATACCAGCCCACGCCGCCGCGCTGCATCTGGAGCCCGACCTCGCGGATCCGGTCGATCGGCACGTCCGGCAGGTAGAAGTCCATCGCCTTGCCCAGCATATGCTGGCTGTATTCGGCGACCATCTTCGAGCGGCGGCGCAGCATCGCGTTGGTGCCGGGCGAGCGATAGGCCGAGACGATGTGGATCGCCTGTCCCGAGCCGACCTGCCGATAGGCCTCCCAGACCGTATCGAACAGGCGCGGATCCATCTTGATCGGCTCGTTGATGCGCCAGTCGCGCAGGAGCCAGTTCAGCTGCTCGAGGGCCGCGCGGTCGTAGCGCCCGTCGCGCTTGAACGTGATGGTCGCGCTCTCTTGCGTGTGGGTGTGGTAGATCGTCAGCGCGCGGGTATCGCCGTTGGCGACCGCGTTCTCGGTCTCGGCGGTTCCGGCCAGGATTCCAAGCGCGATTCCCGACAGGGCGAGGGCGAGCTTTCGGAGGGTTGGAAGGCTCGGCACGACGGTCCTGATCCTCTCCAGCCCGCTGCGGCTCGCTCGGAACGTGCCCGGCTATCGGCAGATACGGCTAAAGCTGGACCGTGGCGAAATCGTGCCCGGATGTGTGTCCGCGCACGTGAAAGTTGCGATCTCGGTCGCCGATTGGCCGAAGGCTACCAGTAGCTGCGAGGCCCGGCCGGCTGCGGCGCCGGGGTCCATAGGCCGGGCTCACCGTATTCCGGCGCATCGTCGGCGCGGGCGGCCCGGCGCAGATGGTGCCGTGGCGGAGCAGCCTCTTCGTAGCGACCGGTGGGCCATTCGTCGGCCACCTGCCGATGGGCGGGGCGGCGCTGGGCGGTGTGAACCTTCGGAGGTGCCGGAACGGCCTCGGCCTTGCGGCGGGGCGCTTCGTCCGGCAGCCGGGCGATCGCCGCCCCGCCGCCGCCGGGCAGCCCGAGGGCCGCCCGCATCGGCGCGTCGTAGCCGTAGAGATCGGGCAGCGTGCGGTAGGTGCCGCTGTCATCCATGTAGGCCGTGAAATAGGCGAGGTGGACCGGAAGCTTCTCGGGCAGCCGGAGCGTGCGCTCGCCCTTGCCGATCAGCTTCTTGAGGCGTTCCTCGGACCAGTCCGGCAACACCGCGTCGGCGAGGCGGAACGGGTCGTCCACGCGCACGCAGCCGTGGCTGAAGTCGCGCTTGGCAGCGGAGAACAGCGAGCGGTTCGGCGTGTCGTGCAGGTAGACCGCGTGCTGATTCGGGAACATGAACTTGATGAAGCCCAGCGCATTGCGCTCCCCCGGGGGCTGGCGCAGCGAGATGTGCCCGCCGCGGCGGACCACCTCGTAGCCGCCCCAGGTCTTGCCGCCGTAGCCGGCGAGCTTCGGCGCCATCGTCTTGAGGATCGAGGGCGGCACGTACCAGGACGGGTTGACGACCGCGTATTCCATCAGCCCCGAGAACAGCGGCGTGCGCGAGTCGGGCTTGCCGACGATGACCCGGGCCTCGTCGCGCAGGACGCCGCCGCGATAGGCCCGCAGGCGATATTCCGGCACGTTGACCAGGATGTAGTCGGGGCCGAGATCCCCCGGCAGCCAGCGCCACCGCTCCATGTTGACGATCAGTTCGGCCTCGCTGCCGGTCGGACGCGCGCTCCGGCCGGCATCGGCGAGGGCCAGCACGGTCTGGACGTTCAGGATGCCGGTGGCGGGCAGGCCCCGGCCGCGCTGAAACTTGGACACCGCGTCGGCGACGGTGGAATCGTAGGTGTCCGGCTCGCCGGGGCCCTGGTCGAATGTCCCGGTCGGGCGGCTGTCCAAACCGAAATGCGCGCGCAGCAGCGGAACGCGGGGATCATGCATGCCGAGGCGCAGGGCTGGGCCGGAAGGCAGCCGCAGCGGCTTGACGGCGGCCGGCGCCGGACCGCGCAGGGAAGCGAGCCGGGCCTTGAGTGCGCGGTAGCCCGGCGTGGCCGGATTGTAGCCTTCGAGCACATCGCCGGCCTTCGCACCGGCGTCACCGAGCTTGGTCAGCACGTCGTTCCCCGCCGGCAGGTCGAGATGCGGCGTGATCAGGCGTGAGATCGCGGCGAGATTGACACGGCCACCCCGGGCGTCGCGCGCGTACAGCACGGCCGCTGCGGACAAGCGCAGATCGGCATCCGCGACCGCTTTCTCGTCCGGTTTCCCGGGCAGGTTCGGGATCGTGTAGGCGCTGGCGTCCAGGCCGTCCTCTCCGGCCGCCGTCAGTCGGGCCGCGACGGCTTTGGCGGCCTCGGTCCACGCGCCGTCGGCGATCCACAGGGGCTTGCCGGCGCGGGCTTCGTAGAACGCGCGGATGGCGTCGCGCTCCTTGGTCGTCACGCGCAACAGCAACGGCGCCGGATCGGCGAGGCGGGCCGATACGGCCGCGCCCAGGGGATCGGTCGGGGCCACGGGCGCGGCTGCGGCGGGCGCCGGCTCGGCGGCGGGGGCTTCGGGCTTGTAGTCCGGAAGCGCAGCCGGGGCCGCGTCCGGCGGCGGGGTCGGCGAGGGCGACACCGCGACCGGCGCGGCGACGGAGGTGTCGAGCGCCGCCGTATCGGCAGCCAGAGCGGCCGACGCCACCGTTCCGGTCAAGAGGGCGGCCAACGCCATGAGGCTTGAGCGCGGGACGCGCATCGTGTTCTCCCGGGGAGCGGCGACAGGACCGCACGCGCAGATTGTGATTATCCGCGCAAGCGTGGCGTTCAGCAACCGCAGTCCATCAAGTCGAAGGCTTGGTTGGAGAGGGCCGACCGATCATTGAGCGATCGGATATTTCTGTTTCGAGAATGTTCGATCCGTATTGCGCAGCTGTGTCGAGATTCCGCTGCGCGCGGATGTGGCGTATTCAACCGGTGTGCTAGCGCACGCGCAATCGGCTCAGGCGGCGTCCTCGCTCTTCTCGTCGCCTTCGAGACCGAGGTCCTTCAACTTCCGGTACAGGGTCGACCGGCCGATCCCGAGACGACGCGACACCTCAGACATGCGCTGCCGGTAGAATTGCAGCGCATAGCGGATGATCTCGGCCTCCAGCACATCCATCGGCTTCATCTCGCCGGTCTCCTCGGCGACAAGCGACATGGCGTGCGGATCGCGCACCTCGACCCGAACGATCTCGCGCACGGGTTCCGGGGCATAGGCGGCCATCTGCGCCTGCATGGGGACGGGTGGGATCCGGACGTCGAACCCCTCAACCTGCGCGGCGATCTGCGGAAATTCGGTCACCGTCAGCTCGTCGCCGTCGGCCAGCACCACGGCCCGGAACAGCGCATTCTCCAGCTGCCGGACGTTGCCCGGCCAGGGATAGCGGGTCAGGAGCGCCATCGCCTCGGGGGTGATCGCCCGTACGCGCTTGCTCTCCTCGGCGGAGAAGCGCGCGCAGAAGGAGCGGACGAGATCCGGGATATCCTCCCGGCGCGCCCGCAGGGGCGGCAGGGTCATCGGGAAGACGTTGAGGCGGTAATAGAGATCCTCGCGGAATTTGCCCTGCTTCACCAGATCGAGGAGCGAGCGGTTGGTGGCCGAGACGAGGCGGATATCGACCCGGACCGGACGCTTAGCCCCGACCGGATCGACCTCGCCTTCCTGCAGGGCGCGCAGCAGCTTCACCTGCGCGTCGAGGGGCAGTTCGCCGATCTCGTCGAGGAACAGGGTGCCCCCCGAAGCCTCCACGAACTTGCCGGCATGCTTCTCGGTGGCGCCCGTGAACGCCCCCTTCTCGTGGCCGAACAGGGTCGATTCCACGAGGTTCTCGGGGATCGCCCCGCAATTGACGATCACGAACGGCTTGCCGCGCCGGTCGCCCGATCCCTGGATCGCCCGGGCCAGCACCTCCTTGCCGACGCCGGACTCCCCCTCGATCAGCACCGGGATGTTGGATTTCGCAGCTCGCTCGGCGAGGCGGATGACCCGCTCCATGTCGGGGCTCTTGGAGGCGAGGTCCTTGAAGGTCAGGACGCCGGAGGCGCGGCGGCGCATGCGGCGCACCTCCTCCTCCAGCGTATCGACTCGCAGCGCGTTCTTGATCGAGACCTGCAACCGCTCGGCGCCTGCGGGCTTGACCACGAAATCGACCGCCCCGGCCCGCATGGCCGAGACGACCGCGTCGATCGATCCGTTGGAGGTCTGCACGATGACGGGAGTCGCAAGTCCGCTCTTGCGCATCTCGGCCAGCACGCCGAGTCCGTCGAGCCCCGGCATGACGAGATCGAGGAGCACCACATCGGCACCCTCGGATTTGAGCACGATCAGCGCGTCGGCGCCGTTCTCGACCACGCGGGCCTCGAAGCCGAAGCGGCGCACCGCCGCCTCGGCGAGGCGCCGCTGAACCGGATCGTCGTCCACGATGAGCACGGTGGTGGACATGGCGGCTCCCTGACCGGCACGCGGACCGGGCCGGCGATGCGGGAGCGATCCCGGACACCGGTTCCGATTCGGCAGCTGTTTCGTTTCGAGCCGGAGGGTGAACCACAGACGTAAAGTGCCGCTTAACGACGTTTGCGCGGTCCGGTCGAATCAGGGGCGCGCGCGCCGCCAACCCGCCGCGTTGAACGCGTGGCGGCCCACTCGATATCAGGCTACGGAGCCACCTCCCGTGAAAGGAACGCACGACATGATGCCGAGCCCCACCGCGTCGCCGGTGATCGTCCGCCTGCCCGAAGGCGTGAGCGCCGCGCGCGCCGCCGCGAAGGCGGCCGACCTCGGTGTTCTTCCCGAATGGGACCTGACGGACCTCTATGCCGGCCTCGACGACCCGAATTTCTCCGCCGACATGACCCGGGCCGAGGAGGAGTGCCGCCGCTTCTCCGAGACCTATGCCGGGCGAATCGCCGAGATTGCCGGCGGATCCGACGCCTCCGTGCGCCTGGCCGAGGCCGTACGGGCCTATGAGGGGATCGAGGATCTGCTCGGAAAGCTGATGTCGTTCGCCGGTCTCGTCTATTCCGGGGACACGACCGACGAGGCCAGGGCCAAGTTCTACGGCGACACGCGTGAACGCCTGACCAACGCCTCGGCCGACCTGCTGTTCTTCGCGCTCGAACTGAACCGGGCCGAGGATTCGGTGCTGGACGCCGCGATGGCGCAGGGTCCGCTGGCCCCTTACGCGCCGTGGATCGAAGACCTGCGCCGGGAGAAGCCGCACCAGCTCGACGACCGGACCGAGAAGCTCTTCTTGGAGAAGTCGGTCACCGCGAACGCCTCCTGGGACCGGCTGTTCAACGAGACCATCGCGTCGCTGCGCTTCACCGTGCAGGGCGAGGAGATGCCGCTGGAGCCGACACTCAACAAGCTCCAGGATTCCGACGGTGCGGTCCGCAAGGAGGCTGCCGGCGCGATCAGTTCGGTGCTGCGCGGGCAGCTCCGGGTGTTCACGCTGATCACCAACACGCTCGCGAAGGATAAGGAGATCTCCGACCGCTGGCGCGGTTTCAAGGACGTGGCCGAGGCGCGCCACCTTGCCAACCGCGTCGAGCCCGAGGTGGTCGAGGCGCTGGTCGATGCCGTGCGGACGGCCTATCCGCGCCTGTCGCACCGCTATTACAAGCTGAAGGCCAAGTGGTTCGGGCAGGAGACGCTGCCCTACTGGGATCGCAACGCACCGCTGCCGAAGGTCGAGCAGCGCACGATTCCCTGGAGCGAAGCGCGCGACACGGTGTTGTCAGCCTATGGCACCTTCTCGCCCGAGATGGCGGGTATCGCCAAGCGTTTCTTCGACGAGCGCTGGATCGATGCGCCGACCCGGCCCGGCAAAGCCCCAGGCGCCTTTGCGCACCCGACGGTGCCCTCGGTCCATCCCTACGTGCTGGTCAACTACCAGGGCAAGCCGCGGGACGTGATGACACTCGCCCACGAACTCGGCCACGGCGTCCATCAGGTGCTCGCCGGCCCCAACGGCGCGCTGATGGCGCCGACGCCCCTGACGCTCGCCGAGACCGCGAGCGTGTTCGGCGAGATGCTGACCTTCCGCAAGCTGCTCGCTGCCACGACCGACACGACCCAGCGCCGGGCGATGCTCGCCGCCAAGGTCGAGGACATGATCAACACGGTGGTGCGCCAGATCGCGTTCTACTCGTTCGAGCGGAAGGTCCATCTCGCCCGCGCCGTGGGGGAGCTGACGACCGATCAGATCAACGCCCTGTGGATGTCGGTGCAGGCGGAATCACTCGGACCCGCGATCACCCTGGATGCAGGCTATGAGCCGTACTGGGCCTACATCCCGCACTTCATCCACTCGCCGTTCTACGTCTACGCCTACGCGTTCGGCGACTGCCTCGTGAACTCGCTCTATGGGGTCTATGCAAAGGCCGAGGCGGGCTTTGTCGATCGCTACTTCGCGCTGCTCGCGGCCGGCGGTTCGAAGCCCTACGGCGATCTGCTCGCGCCGTTCGGCCTCGACGCGAAGGATCCGGGCTTCTGGCAGATCGGCCTCGGCATGATCGAGGGGATGATCGTGGAGCTGGAAGGGATGGAATAACGCTCCGTCGCTAGTTGCAACGTAACTCTATGCAACGTTGACAAATCGGCGTGAGCACGCATTTTGGGGCTCAGGAGAGTCCCATGAATGCGAGCCACGCCGCTTTTTTCGAGCGCCCCGAAACGGCGCCTCTGAAAGAGATCGTCACAAATCGCGAGAAGATCCCTCAGTACGAGCTCTTGAGCAGGCTCGACATCCCGGCCGTTCAGGCGGTGGTTTGGGAGATCGAGCCGTTGATCGAGGCGTTCGAGCCGGCGACGCGTAACCACGCGATCCAGTCGACAGGTGCGCTGATCGGCGATCTTCTGACGGCACGCGGCTTTCGCGTTGCACGCGATGCAAAGGGCGAGAAACGTCGGGGTCGCGTCCGCAAGGCACGGTTCGTTAAATCCGGAACGATCTGGGAGCTGCCGGCCGAGCCGAACGACGCGCATGCGACGAAGGTCGCCGCCATTATGGAAGATATTATCGATCGCTACCGGAATACGCTTTCCGAGCTGGCGAAATGAGCGACGATCAATCCGCTTCGGAGCCAGAATGGTTGACCGTCGCAGATATCGTTGATGCGCACGCGAGGCAGCTTCGCATCTTCGGCGGAGCGGCCGGGCTCCGCGATTCCGGCGCCCTGGAGTCTGCACTGGGTCGCCCGATCAATCGATGGCGTGACAAGGAAGCAGAGCTTCCCGAACTGGCAGCCGCCTATGCATTCGGGATTGTGCGGAACCATCCGTTCATGGATGGAAACAAACGTGCCGGTTTCCTGGCCATGGTCGGCTTCCTGATCTTGAACGGTGTACCATTCTCGCCGGACCAAGCCGAAGCGACGGCAATCATCCTCGGCCTTGCCGCCGGCGAGATCGACGAAACCGGACTCACCCGCTGGATCCGGGACAACTGGCCGGCCTGAGCCCCGCGGCGCAGGGCCCCACGCCCCTGGTGTCCGCCCCGGCGGGGCATATCTGCTTCGTGGCAGCAGACGAGCAGATCGAGACATGGCCGAGATCGACCGCGAAGCCAACCGCTTCTCCGCCCGTGCGGGCCGCTATGCCAGCGTCGGTGCCAATGTCGGCGGCGTCGCCGCCCGGATGGCGATGGCCCGGCTGTTCGGCAAGGAGGGGACCACCAACGCCGCCGCCCTGGCGCAGGCGCTGGGCGGTCTGAAGGGCCCGATCATGAAGGTCGCGCAGTTGCTGGCCACCGTGCCGGATCTGCTGCCGCCTGAATACGCAGCCGAGTTGCAGAAGCTTCAGGCCGATGCACCGCCCATGGGCGCAGCCTTTGTCCGGCGGCGGATGCAGTCCGAGCTGGGTGCCGGGTGGCAGGACCGCTTCGGCAGCTTCGACCTGAAGCCGGCCGCCGCGGCCTCCCTGGGCCAGGTTCACCGCGCAACCACAAAGGGCGGCGAGCGGCTTGCCTGCAAGCTGCAATACCCGGACATGCAATCGGCGGTCGAGGCCGATCTGAAGCAGCTCGAGGTCGCTTTCGCGCTCCACCGCCGGATGAATTCCTGGCTCGACACGCGGGAGATCGCGAAGGAGATCGGCGCGCGCGTGCGGGAGGAGCTCGACTACGAGCGCGAGGCCAAGCATGCCGCCCTGTACAGCGCTGTGCTCAAGGATATCGCGGCGGTGCGCGTTCCCGAGGTGTTCCCCGAACTCTCAACGAAGCGCCTGCTGACGCTCGGATGGCTCGACGGCGACAGGATCCTGGGCTTCGCCGATGAGCCGGTCGAGATCCGCAACCGTATCGCTCAGGCGATGTTCAAGGCGTGGTGGCACCCGTTCAGCCGCGCTGCGGTGATCCATGGCGACCCGCATCTCGGCAACTACACGGTGTTCTCCGAGGGTGGTGAGGCCGCCGGCATCAACCTGCTCGACTATGGCTGCGTGCGCATCTTCCATCCGCGATTCGTCGGCGGCGTGGTGAACCTCTACCGGGGGCTGCTGGAGAACGACATGGCGCGCATCGTGCACGCCTACGAGGTCTGGGGTTTCAAGGCCCTCGACAAGGAGAAAATCGAGATCCTAAATATCTGGGCTCGGTTCATCTACGGGCCGCTTCTCGAAGACCGCACCCGCACCGTCGCCGACGGCGTGAAGCCGGGCGAGTACGGCCGACGGCAGGCGTTTGAGGTGCATCAGGCCCTCAAGGAGCGCGGGCCGGTGACTGTCCCGCAGGAATTCGTCTTCATGGACCGCGCCGCCGTTGGTCTTGGCGCCGTCTTTCTCCATTTGCGGTCGGAGCTCAATTACCACAGGTTGTTTGAGGCGGAGATCGAGCACTTTTCGCTGGATGAACTCACGCAGCGTCAGAGCCAAGCCCTGGCCGCTGCTGGGCTTCCGGAGCCCGCCTGAGACGGCCCGCGACCCCTATCGGACGTCGATCAATTGCGTGCGTCCGATTGCGGCAGATAGGCGCTTGCGTTACATCCCACCGTGACCGCAAGAAGTCGCGTCTTAGGGATACGAGCGCACGATGGCTGAGAGTGAGACGGTGGCCGGACACACCTACAGCCCGGCGATGGACGCAAAGACCCACGAGCAGACCTATCGCGGCTTCGTCCGCTTCGTCGAGATCGGCAGCGGGGTCGTTATCTGCTGGGTCCTGGCCCTGGCGATCGGCGGCATTCGCGAAGCGTGGCTCCTGGCCATCCTCAGCGTGATCGCGTCCGGCGCGGCCGGTGCAATCGGTGCGGTGGCCCCGGCCGTCGGATGGCGGGGTCCCGTGGTCGTGGCCATCCTGCTTCTTCTCTACCTCTTCTTTGCCTGAGCGTATTCCGGTCGGTCCATTGGACCGGTCTTGCCGTATCGTGACCCGCTCGCGCCCTGCGAAGCGGCTTACTTGTGCACGGCGTGCAATTAGATTGAGCACAAGTTACATTCCCACCGTTTTCATCGCAGACTTGAAGCTTAGCATCTCGTAAAGCCGCGCGGGTTCGCGCATTCGGAATGCCGAGCTTGTTCAGGGGAATCCGCGCATGCGTATTGCTGTGCTGTCCGAGACGGACTCCGCGGAACCGCGCGTCGCTGCGGTTCCCGAGACTGTCAAGAAATTCAAGGCGTTGGGCGCCGACGTGGTGGTGCAGTCCGGTGCGGGCACGAAGGCCGGCATTCTGGACGACGAATATGAGGCTGCCGGCGCGACGGTCGCGGGAAGCGCCGAAGACGCGGCGCGGGATGCCGACCTCGTGCTGAAGGTCCGTCGGCCGAGCCCCGAGGAACTACCCCTCTTCAAGCGCGACGCCGCCGTGGTGGCCATCATGGACCCCTACGGCAACGAAGATGCCCTCAAAGCGATGGCGGATGCCGGCATCGCGGGCTTCTCGATGGAGCTGATGCCGCGCATCACCCGGGCCCAGGTGATGGACGTGCTGTCGTCCCAGGCGAACCTCGCGGGCTACCGTGCGGTCGTGGACGGTGCCGCCGAGTATGGCCGCGCCATGCCGATGATGATGACCGCCGCCGGCACCGTCCCTGCCGCCCGCGTCTTCGTGATGGGCGTCGGCGTCGCGGGGCTCCAGGCCATCGCCACGGCCCGGCGTCTCGGCGCGGTCGTGACCGCGACCGACGTGCGTCCGGCCACCAAGGAGCAGGTCGAATCGCTCGGCGCCAAGTTCGTCGCCGTCGAGGACGACGAGTTCAAGCAGGCCGAGACCGCGGGCGGCTACGCCAAGGAGATGTCGGAAGGCTATCGCGCCAAGCAGGCGGAGCTTGTGAAGGTCCACATCGCCAAGCAGGACATCGTGATCACCACCGCGCTGATCCCGGGTCGCCCGGCGCCGAAGCTCGTCTCCGAGGAGATGGTGGCCTCGATGAAGCCGGGTTCGGTCCTGATCGATCTTGCGGTCGAGCGCGGTGGCAATGTCGCCGGCGCCAAGCCGGGCGAGATCGTCACCACGGAGCGCGGCGTGAAGATCGTCGGGCATCTCAACGTGCCCGGGCGGCTCGCCGCCACGGCCTCGAGCCTCTACGCGCGCAATCTCTACGCCTTCGTCGAAACGCTGATCGACAAGGAGTCGAAGGCGCTGAACATCAAGTGGGACGATGAGCTGGTGAAGGCCACGAATCTCACCCGCGACGGCGCGGTGGTGCACGCCTCCTTCCAATCCAAGACCGATGGGCCCGCTTCGGAAGCCGCTTCCGTGGGCCTCGCCAAGTCCGAGGCCGGCAAGGGTTCCGCCGCCGCCTCGAGCGCGCACTAAGCTTCCGTCGCGAGGAGTAGCAGAATGGCAACCGTCATCGTCCCTCCCGACCAAGCGGCCGATCAGGCCCGCGTGCTGGCCGACGCCGCCCGCGCCGCCGCCGCGGTGGCGCAGAACGCCGCCAACCAGGCGCAGTTCATCGCCGACGGCATGGGTCACGGTCTCAGCGCAGCCACGGGCGGCGCCGTCGATCCCACCGTCTTCCGGCTCGCGATCTTCGTGCTGGCGATCTTCGTCGGCTACTACGTGGTCTGGTCGGTGACCCCGGCCCTGCACACGCCCCTGATGTCGGTCACCAACGCGATCTCCTCGGTGATCATCGTCGGCGCGATCCTCGCTGTCGGCGTGCCGCTGATCGAGAAGGGAACCGGGATCGCCCGGTTCTTTGGTTTCATCGGCATCGTGCTTGCCAGCGTGAATATCTTCGGGGGCTTCCTCGTCACGCAGCGCATGCTCAGCATGTACAAGAAGAAGGGCTGAGCTCGTGTCAGAGAACATCTCCTCCCTTCTCTATATCGTCTCCGGCGTTCTGTTCATCATGGCGCTGCGGGGGCTCTCGCACCCCACCACCTCCCGGCAGGGCAACCTGTACGGCATGGTCGGCATGGGGCTCGCCATCCTCACCACCCTGGTCGGCCATCCGCCGGCCGGGTTCGGCGCCTGGATCCTGGTGCTGCTCGGCCTCGGAATCGGCGGTGGCGCCGGCGCGGTGATCGCCAAGCGCGTGTCGATGACCGCCATGCCGCAGCTCGTGGCGGCCTTCCACTCGCTGGTCGGCCTCGCGGCGGTGTTCGTGGCGGCCGGCGCCCTCTACGCACCGCAGGCCTTCGGCATCATCGAGAACGGCCACTACCACAAGCAGTCGCTGTTCGAGATGGGCCTGGGCGTCGCCATCGGCGCCATCACGTTCACGGGCTCGGTGATCGCCTTCGCGAAGCTCGACGGCCGGATGTCGGGCAAGCCGATCATGCTGCCGCAGCGCCACCTGATCAACGCGTTGCTGGCCGCCGGCCTCGTGCTGATGCTCGCGCTGTTCATCGGCACCGAGTCGAAGGTCCTGTTCTGGCTGATCATCCTCGCCTCGCTGGTGCTGGGCGGCCTGATCATCATACCGATCGGCGGCGCTGACATGCCGGTGGTCGTGTCGATGCTCAACTCCTACTCGGGTTGGGCGGCGGCCGGCATCGGCTTCACCTTGGGCAATCTCGCGCTGATCATCACCGGCTCGCTGGTCGGCTCCTCGGGCGCGATCCTGTCGTACATCATGTGCCACGCGATGAACCGGTCGTTCATCTCGGTCATCCTCGGCGGCTTCGGCGGCGACACCGCCGCGGCTGGTCCTGGTCAGGTCGAGACGCGGCCGGTGAAGCAGGGCTCGGCAGACGACGCGGCCTACATCATGAAGAACGCCGAGCGGGTCATCATCGTCCCGGGCTACGGCATGGCGGTCGCCCAGGCGCAGCATAGCCTGCGCGAGATGGCCGACATGCTGAAGAAGGAGGGCGTCGATGTGAAGTACGCCATCCACCCGGTGGCGGGCCGCATGCCGGGCCACATGAACGTCCTGCTCGCCGAGGCGAACGTGCCCTACGACGAGGTGTTCGAGCTGGAGGACATCAACGGTGAGTTCCCGCAGGCGGACGTCGCCTTCGTGATCGGCGCCAACGACGTCACCAACCCGGCGGCCAAGACCGACAAGGCCTCGCCGATCTACGGCATGCCGATCCTCGACGTGGAGCGGGCCAAGACCGTGCTGTTCATCAAGCGTGGCATGGGCTCGGGCTATGCGGGCGTCGAGAACGAAGTGTTCTTCCGCGACAACACCATGATGCTGTTCGGGGACGCCAAGAAGGTGGTCGACCAGATCCTCAAGACCTTCTGACGCATCGGGTCCGGCGAGGGTTATCGGGGCGTGCAGCGATGCGCGCCCCGTTTTCGTTCGCAAGGGCGCTGTTGCGGCAGAAGCAGGGATTTTGCGGCGCGGCCGGTGTAGGTTGCCGCCCGTGTCATCCGCAGCGCTCATCACCGATCCGCCAGCCTTCCTGGGTGTTTCTGCCTCCGTGACCGGCCGTCGCTGGCAGGAGCGGTGCGCCAGCACGGCGGTCCAGAACCAGATCGCCAAGATGGTGCAGGCCCATGGGCTGCCGGAGTTGCTGGCCCGCGTCCTCGCTGGCCGTGGCGTGGGACCGGACGACGCGTCCCGCCATCTTGCCCCGCGCCTGCGCGACCTGATGCCAGACCCCGATACGCTGCTCGATATGGATGCCGCCGTCCGTCGCCTCGTCCGCGCCGTGCGCCGCGGCGAGACCGTGGCGGTGTTCGGCGATTACGACGTCGATGGCGCCGCGAGCGCCGCCCTGCTGGCCGGCTATCTGCGCGGCCTCGGCATCCGGTCGCCGATCCACATCCCCGATCGGATCACCGAAGGGTACGGTCCCAATATCGGCGCGATCACTGCGCTTGCGGCGGATGGGGCGACCCTTCTGGTTTGCGTCGATTGCGGGACGAGCGGTCACGCCCCCCTCGAAGAGGCGGAAAAGTCGGGCCTCGACGTCATCGTCCTCGATCATCACGCCGCCGCCGAGGTGCTGCCGCCGGCCCGCGCCGTCGTGAACCCGAACCGCCTCGACGATCTGTCGGGTCTCGGCCATCTCTGCGCGGCCGGCGTGGTGTTCCTGACCCTGGTTGCCCTCAACCGCGCCCTGCGCCACGACGGGTTTTTCGGGCCGAGCCGGCCCGAGCCGGTCCTGACCGATTGCCTCGACCTCGTGGCTTTGGCGACCGTGGCCGACGTGGTGCCGCTCACGGGCTTGAACCGGGCGTTCGTGAACCAGGGTTTGACGGTGATGCGCCATCGTGGCCGGATCGGCCTCGCCGCGCTGCTCGACGCCGCCTCGCTGAGCGAGCCGCCGGAGGCGTGGCATCTCGGCTACGTGCTCGGGCCGCGCATCAATGCCGGCGGACGGATCGGGGATTCGGGGCTCGGCGCCCGGCTGCTCACCACGGCCAATCCGGAGGAGGCCGCGCGCATCGCGGCCGACCTCGATCATCTGAACCGGGAGCGTCAGGCCATCGAGGCGCAGGCCGTCATGGAGGCCGAAGCCGAGATGGACCACGCCGTGACGCGCGATCCCGGACGCGCCGTGCTGGTGGCCGCGAGCGCCGCTTGGCATCCGGGTGTCGTCGGCCTGATCGCGTCGCGGCTGAAGGACCGTTTCAACCGCCCGGCCTTCGCCTTCGCGCTTCGTCCGGACGGCAGCGCCACGGGCTCCGGCCGCTCGATCCCCGGGGCGGATCTCGGGCTCGCGGTACGGGCCTGCGTGGAGGTCGGGATCGCCACCAAGGGGGGTGGGCACGCGATGGCGGCCGGCGTCACCGTCCGGGCCGACGCCATCCCGCGCTTCGAGGCGCACCTCGCCACGCTCCTGGGCGCGAGCGTTACCCTGGCGCGCGCGGCCGATGCCCTGCTGATCGATGGGAGCCTCAGCGCTGGCGGGGCCACAGCCGAAACGGTACGGCTGCTCCAGAAGGCCGGGCCGTTCGGCCAGGGCGCCCCGGAGCCGATCTTCGCGCTGGGCCGCCACCGGCTGGTGGACGCGGGCGTCGTGGGATCAAACCACGTCCGCGCCCGACTGCGCAGCCGCGACGGTCAGGTGGTGGGGGCGATCTGCTTTCGGGCGGCCGAGCGCCCCCTCGGGCTCGCCCTGCTCAACGGCATCGGCCGCGAGATGCACGTGGCCGGCACCCTCTCGTGCGACCGCTGGCGCGGCGCCGAGCGGGCGCAGCTGCGGATCGTCGATGTCGCTTCGGCCGATTGATCCGGCGTTAGAGCCGTGCCCGATCGCGTTGTAATCGCGCACGGCTTTAAGTCTTTGTGTCGACGCGCGTTGTTGCGCCGAACCGGTATCCACTTCGGCGGAGAGCGCTCTAGCCCCCGGCCATCACCAAGGCCCAGAATCGCTTATAGCGCGTGTCCGGCGCATCCACGCGGGCGATGCCGATCCGGCGAATCTGCGGGAGCAGCATGTTCTTGTTGTGCTCCGGGCTGGCCTTCCAGCGGGCGAGCACCTGCTCCAGGGTTTCGGAACCCGCACTCAGGTTCTCGGCCGCCCAGGATTTCGCGAGCCCGACCGAGGCCATGCGCGACGTGAAGCTGCCGCCGATCTCGTGGCTGAGCTGACCGTGGCGGGCATTGTTGCCGGCCTGGAACGCGGCGGCCTTCACCAGCACCGGATCGACCACGACCGGGCTCAGCCCGTTCTGGACACGGTAGGCCGAGATCGCCGCCGCGGCCGCGACCTCGTCGAGCACCGCCGTATGGGTGGTGTTCTCGACCGTTGGCTCCGGCGTGAATGAGAGGCCGCCGCATCCGGTCAGGGTGAGCAGCAGTGCGGCGGCGAGGGGGCGGGTCAGGTTCGGCACGGTCCGGTCGGCAACGCAGAGGGGGAGGGCGCCTCCCTCGGGCCGGCTTGCGGCGAAAGCACGGCGGTCGCGGATCGGCCCAGCCCGTTTGTGCGGGACGTGGCCTGGATGCCACGGCGCTCAGGCCGCCAGGGCGTCGCTTCCAAGCATGACCGGCGCGAACGCGCGGAGGAGATCCGGGTCGAGGTGACCCTGAGCCTCGACCATGATCGCCAGTGCCTCGGGCCCGCTGGCCGGCTGGCGATAGGTCCGCCGCTCGGTCAGCGCCGAGAACACGTCGCAAATGCTCACGATCCGCACGAGATCACTGATGGCGCTGCCTGCGAGACGATCCGGATAGCCCTTTCCGTCGAGGCGCTCGTGGTGATGGCGCACGACGTCGAGGACCTCGGGCTCGAACTCGCCCTGTGTTTTCAGCAGCGTGGCACCGATATCCGGATGACGCTGCATCAACCGGTATTCCTCGGCGTTGAGGGCACCGGGCTTGTTCAGGATGTCGACGGGAATTCGTGACTTGCCGATATCGTGCAGGAGCGCTGCGCGGACCAGACGGTCGAGATCGGCGCGGCCCAGGCCGATCTGGGACCCGAACGTCGCCGCATGGCCGGCGACCCCCAGCGTGTGCTGATAGACCCCGATGTCGTGACGCCAGACCGCCTCGAGCCAAGCGCCGATCCCAACCTCCGACACCGCCGCCAGGACCAGCTCGGTCCCACGGTCGATGTCGGCACGCTGGAGCCCGGCGCCGAGCGCGGCGCTGTCGAACAGGTCCGCAACGATCGCGGTGGCGCCGGTGACGTGCTCTCCGAGCCGTCGGGCGCGCATCTTGGCCGAACGCGTCGCCTCCTCGATCAGGGCGAAGACGTTCGCCAGGACGACCTGACGCGATGTCGTGGCCGGAAGCACACGGAGGTGTGCGCCCATCGGAAACGGTCGCTCGCCGCGTGCGAGGACAAGGCGCGGCACAGGCGGCTTCGCCGTGCGATAGGCCGTTTCAAGCGCGAGGGCTCGATCCGGTGGCGCGTCCAGAATGATGAGATGCGGCCGTTCCGCCGGGAGAGCAGCGCCAGCGTCGACGGCCCGGCAGTCCATCACCAGAGCGATGGCCCGTTCCAGGGCGGCTCGCTCCGAAGGCCGATCGGAGATCAGCAGGACGAAGGGCTGTTCCGCGTATCGCGATGCAGAGCCGAGGGCCACCACGGTTGCTCCCTCGCCCATTGGGTCAACTGTGCGTTGACCCTAACGGGAAGTTGCGAGGAAAGCGTTAACTCTACGCAGTCAGCGCGCTGTCCGCACACAACGGTCCAGCAGGCTCGGTCGAGATTAGGCGAGCTTGGCGGATCCGACAGCGCCGCGCGGCCCGGCGGCGACGGTCTCAGACCCGTTCTCGGGATTCAGTAAATCGGCGAACTTCACCGTCAGGACGGCCTGGCAGATCGCGAACGCTACGAAAATGATGAGGAAGCTGGCGATCATCGTGAAACTCCCGGTCGGCCGTGCGGCTCATGGTGCGACGCAGTAAATGCCATGCCGCTCTGCAATGTGGTATGCCAGATACGGAATGCCGAGCATGCGGCGCATGCATATCGGGTCGCTCGATCGCGAATTTTCTGCGTCCGCGCCTTGCATCATGCGCGCGACGCCGGGCCACCGCGCGACTGCGCGAAACAGCATGCTGCGCTGCGACAATCCTCGCTAGAAGTGTTCAGGGGGGCCCGCAACGGTGGTAAGCGCGATGTCCGACCTCCGTGTCGGCCATCGCGAAGGGTGGCGCGACCACGCGGCGTTTCGGTATCCCGACGCGGGGGGCGATCGCCTCAGTCGAGGTAATCGCCGTAGGTGTCGACGTGCTGGGCGAGGCCGAGACCGTGCTCGCGCACGAGGCGCTCGGCCAGATCGGCATCCCGGGCCTCGAGCGCAGCAATGATGGCGACGTGCTCGCGGATCGAGCGCTCAGCCCGGTCGCCCTGGCGCAGGGCCGTGCTGCGGATCCCGCGGACGTGCATCAGCAGGTTGCTGGTGAGATCCGCGATGGCTTCGCAATGGCCCAGCGCGATGATCCGCTGGTGGAAACGGATGTTGGCGTCCGAATACTCGTCGATATGCTCGGACGGCTGGCCTTCGAAGAATTCGGGGAACGCGTCTCGCAGGCTCCGCAGTTGCGTGTCCGTCGCCCGTGTACAGGCAAGCCGCGCCGCCATGCTCTCCAGCGCCGTCCAGGCGTGGATCATGCTGACGATCTCGTGCTTGTTCTTCTTGATGACGAAGACGCCGCGCCGCGCTTCCGAGCGGACGAAACCTTCCTGCTCAAGCACCGTCAACGCCTCGCGCACGGGCGTGCGACTGACGCCGAGATCTTGCGAGAGCTTGCGCTCGTCGAGCCTCACCTCGTCCGGACGCCCGTAAATATCCATGTTGGTGATGGCCGTCTTTAGCGCCTCGTACGCCAAAGTCCGGAGACTTGAACTGGCAACGATCGGCTTGACGCTCAGCGGTTCGGAGTTCGACATCCCTGGTCCAGCGTCTCACTTGTATCATGGACCGCACGCATTCTCAGTCGTGCGCTTACAAGCGCACTACCCCAAACCTTTTCGAGATCATAGTCGACAGCGGTCGGACCCCACAGACCTGTGACAAGAACAAGCGGCCAGCGCGGCGACGACGCGAAACGTGGCGCAGCGATCGGGATGATCGGCCCACGTCCGTCGCGACACGGTTAATCCCTCGGCGGTAACCTGTATTTTTATGCAGGTTCGATTGACACATGACCGCAAGATAAGCACGATCCTGCTGGCATACCGTCGACCAAAGCAGTCGAAGCGCGGTGACAGCGAGTGTCTTCTTCGCGGAAGACCTCGTTTGATCAACCGTCAAGAATTTTTTGAAGTACGACGGTCGCTTTGTTCTGCCACATCCTGATCGGGCAGGGCATACAGACAGCTCAAATCAACCACCAAAAATATAATTAGCGAGGAGGGAAGCGAATGTCCGAGATCCGCACACCTGTGGGGGGCGGCCGATGGCTGCAACTCGCCTTCGGTGTCGTCTGCATGTGCATGATTGCGAACATGCAGTACGGCTGGACTTTCTTCGTGAACCCGATGCAGGAGCGTCACGGCTGGGATCGGGCCGCGATCCAGGTGGCGTTCACGCTGTTCGTCGTGACCGAGACGTGGCTGGTGCCGATCGAGGGCTGGTTCGTCGACAAGTACGGCCCGCGGATCGTCACCCTGTTCGGCGGCCTGCTGTGCGGCATCGCCTGGGTGATGAACTCCTACGCGGAGTCGCTGACCATGCTCTACGTCGCCGCCGCGATCGGCGGGACCGGCGCCGGTGCGGTCTACGGCACGTGCGTGGGCAATTCCCTCAAGTGGTTCCCGGACCGCCGCGGCCTCGCGGCTGGCATCACCGCCATGGGCTTCGGCGCGGGCTCGGCTCTGACCGTCGTGCCGATCCAGGCGATGATCAAATCGCAGGGCTACGAGGCGGCGTTCTTCTACTTCGGCATCGGCCAAGGCGTGATCGTCATGCTGATTGCCCTGTTCCTGCGCTCCCCGATCAAGGGTCAGGTGCCCGACGTCGCCCGGGTCAGCCAATCGAAGCGCGACTTCAAGCCCGGCGAGATGGTCCGCACCCCGATCTTCTGGGTGATGTACGCGATGTTCGTGATGATGGCGGCCGGCGGCCTGATGGCCACTGCGCAGCTCGGTCCGATCGCCAAGGACTTCAAGATCGCCGACGTGCCGGTCTCGCTGCTGGGTATCACCCTGCCGGCCTTGACCTTCGCGGCCACTCTCGACCGGGTGCTGAACGGCGTCACCCGCCCGTTCTTCGGTTGGGTCTCCGACCATATCGGCCGCGAGAACACGATGTTCATCTCCTTCGCGATCGAGGGGCTGGGCATCTACGCGCTGAGCCAGTTCGGCGAGAACCCGATCGCCTTCGTGCTGCTGACCGGCCTCGTGTTCTTCGCCTGGGGTGAGATCTACTCGCTGTTCCCGGCGACCTGCGGCGACACGTTCGGCTCGAAATACGCGGCCACCAATGCCGGCCTGCTCTACACGGCCAAGGGCACCGCGGCGCTGATCGTGCCCTATACCAGCGTGCTCACCACGATGACCGGGAGCTGGCACACGGTGTTCCTGGTTGCGGCCGGGCTCAACATCCTCGCGGCGTTCCTGGCCCTGTTCGTGCTCAAGCCGATGCGCGCGGCCTACACCAAGAAGCCCGAGACGACCCTGGCGCCGGCCCTCGCGCGCTAGCCGACAACGCCCGCACACGACAGAGCCCGGCGCCTTTACGGCGCCGGGCTTTCTGTTACCCGGGACCGAGATGTGCGGGGACCGGGCCATGGACAACGACGAGCGCAGCGCACGGGAGAGCGTCGTGGCCGCGGCGCGCGAACTCGATGCCCAGGGTCTCAACCGCGGCACCTCGGGCAACGTCTCGGTGCGGTTTCGCGATGGGCTGCTGATCACCCCTTCGGGGGTGCCCACGGCACGGATGCAGCCCGAGGATGTCGTATCCCTCGCGCTCGACGGCACGCATCCGGCAGACCAGAAGCCCTCGTCGGAGTGGCGCTTCCACCGGGACATCCTCGCGTCCCGCCGGGATTGCGGCGCCGTCGTCCACGCGCACCCGGTCTACTGCACCGCTTTCGCGCTGTGCCGGCGGGATATCCCGGCGGTCCACTACATGATCGCGGCCTTCGGCGGGCCCAGCGTCCGGTGCGCGCCGTATGCGCCTTATGGCACCGCCGAGCTGTCGGAACTCGCGCTCGCGGCACTGATCGACCGCAACGCCTGTCTGCTGGCCAATCACGGCATGATCGCCGCCGGGGCGAGCCTGGACAAGGCCCTCTGGCTCGCGGTCGAACTCGAGACGCTGTGCCACCAATATGCGGTCGCGCTCCAGATCGGCACGCCCGCGATCCTGTCCGACCACGAGATCGGCACGACGGTGGACCGCTTCCGCGGTTACGGGCTGAACGCGGCCGGCGGGGCTTCGGAGCCCCGCTAGTACTGCGGTGCAGCCGTCAGCGACCGAGCACCTGCCCTACGGCGAGCCCGGTTTCCCGGGCGTAATCGGCGGCCGAGACCTTCTTGCCGCCCTCCGGCTTGACCTTGCGGATCTCGATCCGGCCGCCCTGCGCGCAGACGCTGAAGCCGTCCTCATCCACGGCGATCACCTCGCCGGGCTTGCCCTTGACGCCGCCCAGGCGGCGAACCGGCCGCAGGCTGGAATCGAAGATCTGCAGCTTCTGGCCGTCCCGGGTGGTCCAGGCGCCAGGCGCAGGGTTGGCCGCACGGATCAGGTTGTAGATCTGCTCGGCATGGGCCGACCAGCGGATCTCGGCCTCCGCGGCGCGGAACCAGCCCTCGTAGGTCGCCGCATCCTCGTCCTGATCGATCTCGACGTGGTGGCCGGCCACCACGAGGTCGGCAGCCTCGAGCATCGCGTCGACACCCATTGGGAAGAGGGCTTCGAAATACACGTCGCCCAGCGTCGCGTCCGCGCCGATCGGGCAGGTCTTCTGGAGGATCACCGGGCCCTCATCGAGGCCGTCGGTGGGCCGGAAAATGGTCAGGCCGGTCTGGAGCTCGCCCCGGGCGATCGGCCAGTTGATCGAGGACGGGCCACGATACCGGGGCAGCAGGCTCGGATGGTACTGGATGGTCCCGTGCTTCGGAATCGTGACGAAGCTCTGCGGCGCGAACTGCAGGACGTAAGCCATGATGCCGATATCGGCGTCGAGGCTGCGCATCGCCGCCTCGGCCTCCGGGCTCTTGAGGCTTGGAAACTGGAAGACCGGAAGCCCCTTCTCCTCGGCCGCGGTCTTCAGCACATCCGGCTTGGCGCCGGGCTTCTCCGGCGCGCAGAACACGCCCGCCACCGTGTCGCCCCGCTTGAGGAACGCCTCGAGAACGGCCTTGCCGAAATCCTGCTGACCGATGAAGGCGATGCGCATGCAATCTCCGGAACGTCGTTGAACCCGCGTCGCGGGATAGGGGAGGGGATCGGCCTCAGCGGCGAGCCGGCGGCCACACCGTTTCGATCCCCTCCATTGCGCTGTCGTGCTCGAACGCCCGCGAGGAGCGGCGCGTCCGTCAGCTTACTCGGCCGCGATCTTCGGAATCACCCCGATCGCCCCCGAATTGGCGATCTCGCCGACCTCCGCATCGGTGTAGCCGAGCACGCTGCGGAGGATCTCCGCCGTGTGCTCGCCAAGCAGCGGCGACCGCGCGACCTCGCTCGGGCTTGCCGAGAGCTTGATCGGGTTTCCGACCGTCAGGTACTTGCCCCGCGTCGGATGATCGACCTCCACGATGGTGCCGGTCTTCCGCAGGGCCTCGTCCTCGGCGATCTCCTTCATCGACAGGATCGGGCCGCAGGGGATGTCGTATTCGTTGAGGGTGTCCATCGCCTCGAACTTCGACACCTTCATCGTCCACGCCTCGATGCGCGTGAAGATCTCGTTGAGATGCGGCAGGCGCGCCTTCGGGGTGGCGTAGTTCGGATCGGTCTTCCAGCCGGGTTCGCCGATGATGTCGCAGATCGGCTCCCACACCGCGGCCTGAGTGATGACGTAGATGTAGGCGTTGGGATCCTGCTCCCAGCCCTTGCAGCGCAGGATACGCCCCGGTTGGCCACCGCCGGAATCGTTGCCGGCGCGCGGGGTCGCCTCGCCGAAGGGGATGCCCTCGCCGAACTGGCTGTACTCCCGGAGCGGCCCATGTTCGAGGCGCTGCTGGTCGCGCAGCTTCACCCGGCAGAGGTTCAGCACGCCGTCCTGCATGGCGCAGTCGACCTTCTGGCCGAGGCCGCTGTGGGTGCGATGGAACAAGGCGGTGACGATGCCGAGCGCGAGGTGCAGGCCGGTGCCGGAATCGCCGATCTGGGCGCCGGTGACCATCGGGATGCCGTCGCGAAAACCGGTGGTGGAGGCGGAGCCGCCCGCACACTGCGCAACGTTCTCGTAGACCTTGCAATCCTCGTAGCGGCCGGGCCCGAAGCCCTTGACCGAGGCCAGGATCATCCGCGGATTGGCCTCGTGGATCTTCTCCCAGGTCAGGCCCATCCGGGCGAGCGCACCGGGGGCGAAGTTCTCGACGAGGACGTCGCATTCCTTGATGAGGCGCCAGAGCACTTCCTTGCCCTTGGCATTCTTCGAATCGAGCGTGATCGAGCGCTTGTTGTGGTTCAGCATCGTGAAATAGAGGCTGTCCACGTCCGGGATGTCCTGGAGCTGCTGACGCGTGGCATCGCCAACCCCTGGCCGCTCGACCTTGATCACGTCGGCGCCGAACCACGCGAGGAGCTGCGTGCAGGTCGGGCCGGATTGAACGTGGGTGAAGTCCAGGATGCGGACGCCTTCGAGGGCCTTTGTCATGATCGGTCTCGGAGTTGAGGACAGTCGTCGGGAATGCGGAGGTCGGCTTTCAGGCCGACCGGGCAGACGGAAGGCGGCAAGCGACCGGCTGTGACACGCGGGACGAGCCATCGGGGCAGTCCGGACCCATCCTCGAACGAATCATGTCTGCACTCCCTCCCATAGCGCGGTGTCGTCGTCTTGCGACACCGTCATGTGGATCCCGGTCAGGTTCCGGTTGTCTGTATACCACATGCCATCGGCGCGATGCGAGGCCTGTTATGACCGGCGGCACAGTGGCGGGTTACGCATCCTAAGATGTCCTGTCGCACGGCTCAACGCGCTGTCGTTGATGAAATCGCACACTGCATCCGACGCCCCTTGGCATCCTTCCGAATGCGGTTCATGATTTCGCCAAAATCGGAGGCTGGCCGGCCAGCCGAGAGTCACGATGCGGTAGGAGGGACGCCCATGCTCGCCAGTACAAGCCTGATCAAATCCTCCTGGATTGCGGTCGACGTCGGCCGCGACCGCGCCGAGCGCGTGCTCGTCGTCGAAACCTATATCGCTGTGAGCCCGCTGGAGCCCAATTTCGACGCCGCCCAGTACGAGCGCGTCCTGTGCTGCGTGCAGAAGGTGCTCAAGACCCATCCGGAGATCGATCGGGCTTCGATCTTGAGCATGCATCGCGGCTCCGGCTGCACCGCCCTGTTCCGCGAGCCGGCGGGAACAGCGGTTCGACCGGCTGCCGCTTAAGCTGGCTCAGGACGTTCCCTCCGCCGGATCGCTCGACGAGTCCGGCGGGGTGAGGGCCACGCGGGCCGCGTGGAACCACCAGAGGGGAATGTCCCGATTGGCCTTGGTCAGCTCCGAGGCCCAACCTTCCTTCGGCATGACGTCGGCACGGTCGGCGAACAGGCGCAGCGCGCTCTCGGCCCGCTCCCGTCGGCAGCGCTCGAGGATCGCGTCCCGTTCGGCCGCGGCGCGGGCTTCCGTCTGCTCGATCAGGCGTCGGGTCGCCAGATCGTCGGCGTCGAACGCGAAGTGCTGCCAGAAACCCTCGGCCTCCCGGGCCACGTCACGCTCGCGCTGCATCTGAGCCAGCGCGGCTTCCGCGCCGTCCCGCGCGGCCTCGGCCGCCTCGGCGCGGGTGAGCAACCGGTTGTTGGCCGCCAGCAATTCCCGCTCCCGCTCGGGCGCCATGCGCTGCCGCCGAAGCACGCGCAGCTCCTCCCCGGCGGCCGCATGCTCCGCCGCGTCCGCGAGCACCCGGGCGAGGGGACCCGCCGCCAGCGCATCGATGCGCCCGAGATAACGCTGCCGCAGCCCCGGATGATCGACGTCGAGGACCGCGTCGTCCCACGCGGGGAGGTCGGGCTGATCGCCACGGTCCCAGGCGTAAAGGGCGCGCGCCAAGGCCCTGCGCAGATCGTCCGGAAACGGCGCCGTGGCGTGTTCGTTCATGGACCTGCATTCGCGACGGGCGATCGGCCCAACCTACAACGCGGTTGAGCGTGGGAAGAGACCATCAGGGGCTTGGCCGCATGAATTTTTCTTGGCCGCGTCATTGTTGCGATTGAACACCTGCTCCGCGAGGCGTCCCTCGGTGATCGCCACTGGAACTGTATGAAAGGTGGCAGTTCGGCTCGACCGTGCGCTGCATCATCGATACCTGTGCAGATCTTGACGGTCATGGATCGGCTGATCGGACAACGACGGTCGTGCTTTCGGCCGATGCATCATCTCATGGCGCGACATCTCTTGGCGCGACGCTGGATTCGGCGGACGACCCCAGCAGCTCGTGAAGCAGAAGCCGTTACACGCGGCCGTCCGCGGAGCCCGCCGCGTTTCTGAGCGTGTGGCGCGCCTTGCAACCGCGGGTTAAATCTGACCCCGCTCCCGACGCGCATCACCGCATCCATGATCCATACGGGCTACAACCCGGCGCTCGTCGCCCTGTCGATCGGCCTCGCGATCTTCGCGTCCTACTCGGCCCTCGATCTCGGCGCGCGTATCCGCGGACCCTCCACCGGACCCCGCTGGGCCTGGGTGGCAAGCTCGGCCCTCGCGATGGGCGGCGGGATCTGGTCGATGCACTTCGTCGGCATGCTGGCCTTCGACATGGGCATGGCCGCCGCCTACGACCTCGGCCTGACCGTTCTTTCGCTCATCATCGCCGTGGTGGTGACCGGTCTGGCCTTCACATGGGTCGCCTACCGGGGCGAGGGCATGGCATCGATCCTCGTCGCCGGGCCGCTGATAGGGCTCGGCGTGGCCGCGATGCACTATACCGGCATGGCTGCGCTGCGGATCCCCGGTGATCTCGCCTACGACCCTGCCATCGTCGCGGTCTCGGTCGCGATCGCGGCGAGCGCCGCCACCATCGCCCTGTGGCTCGCTTTTCGGAACCACGGCGTCGGGCAGAAGCTGCTGGCCGCCGTCATCATGGGGCTCGCCGTTGCCGGGATGCACTACACCGGCATGGCGGCGGCGACCTTCACGGCCGAAGCGCAGGGCGCGCCGCACGCCCATATCGTCATGCTGGCGCCGGGGCAGCAGAACCTGGCGCTTTACGTGGCCGGGGCGACCTTCTTCATCCTGTTCCTGGCGATGCTGGGGGCGTCCCTCGATCAGCAGCGGATCCAGCGGGATCTCCAGGCCAGCGAGGCGCGGTTCCGGGCCGCCGTCCAGGCCGTCCGCGGCGTGCTGTGGACCAACGATGCGGCCGGCCGGATGATCGGCGAGCAGCCGGGCTGGAGCGCAATGACCGGCCAGACCCGTGACGAGTATCAGGGTTACGGCTGGGCCAAGGTGGTCCATCCGGAGGATGCCCAGGCGACCGTGGATGCCTGGAACGAGACCGTGAAAGCCCGGCGCACCTTCATTCACGAGCACCGTGTCCGTACGGTGGACGGGCTCTGGCGCCACTTCGCGATCAGGGCCATTCCCGTTCTCGAAGCAAGCGGCGAGCTCCGTGAATGGGTCGGCGTCCACACCGACATCACCGAGCAGCGGGAGGCCGAGGCCGAGCTCCGGGAATCGAACGAGGAAATCCAGCGCTACGCCTACATCGTCAGCCACGATCTGCGGGCGCCGCTCGTCAACGTCATGGGCTTCACGAGCGAACTGGAAGCGACGCGGCACGAGGTACAAGTCGCCCTGGCCGGACAGCCGCAGGCGGAGCGGATCGACACGGATTTCGGTGAGGCGCTCAGCTTCATCAAGGCCGCGGTGAACCGGATGGAGGGCCTGATTGCCGCGATCCTGAAGCTGTCCCGCGAGGGCCGGCGTCAGTTCCGACCGGAACGGCTCGACATGACGACCCTGCTACACGATCTGTCGGATGCGCACAGACATCAGGCCGAGGCGGCCCGCGCTGTCGTGACGATCGCGCCCGATTTGCCGTCGATCGTCGCCGACCGGCTCGCGATCGAGCAGATTTTCAGCAACCTGCTCGACAACGCCATCAAGTATCTGGATCCGTCCCGGCCCGGGCAGATCGCAGTTACGGCGCAGTCGGCCGGCCCGCGGGGCATCTGCTTCTCGGTCACCGACAACGGGCGCGGCATCGCGGAGCGGGATCACGCCCGCGTCTTCGAACTGTTCCGGCGCTCCGGCACGCAGGATCGGCCCGGCGAGGGCATCGGCCTCGCCCACGTGAAGGCGCTCGTCCGGAGCTTCGGTGGTCGGATCGAGATCCGTTCGCAACTCGGCGTGGGCACGACGTTCAGCGTGACCTTGCCGCGCGGCGCGTCTACAGCTGTCGATCAGGTATCCGAACCGGCGCCGCTTGCCGCCGCATGAGCGTGGAGCGACCCGTGCATCCCGTCAGCATCGTAATGATCGAGGATGACGAGGGGCACGCGCGGCTGATCGAGCGCAACATCCGTCGTGCCGGCGTCAACAACGAGATCGTGCCGTTCCAGGACGGGACCTCGGCCCTGTCCTACCTGCTCGGACCGGACGGATCCGGCGAGGCCAGCGCCCGGCGCCATCTGCTGATCCTGCTCGACCTCAACCTGCCGGACATGACCGGGCTCGACATCCTCGAGAAGGTGAAGGCGAACCCGCACACGCGACGCTCCCCGGTGGTGGTGCTCACCACCACCGACGACAGCCGTGAGATCCAGCGCTGCTATGATCTCGGCGCCAACGTCTACATCACGAAGCCGGTGAACTACGAGGGCTTCGCCAACGCGATCCGCCAGCTCGGGTTGTTCCTGTCGGTGATGGAGGTTCCCCAGAACCCATGACCGCGGACCAAGCCGGCGCGGACGGTGCCGCTCCGGTGGCGCGGATCCTCTACATCGACGACGACCCGGGCCTCGGCCGTCTGGTCCGACGCGCGCTGGAGGCACGCGGCTACGCCGTGGAACTCTGCGCCAACGGCGCCGACGGGCTGGCCCGGCTGGCGCAGGGCGCGATCGACGCGGTGGCGCTCGACCATCACATGCCCGGTCAGACAGGGCTCGACCTGTTGCCAGAGATTCGCGCGCTGCCGCACGCGCCGCCGGTCATCTACGTGACCGGATCGGAGGATTCGCGCGTCGCCGTGGCCGCCCTCAAGGCCGGTGCGGTCGATTATGTGTGGAAGGACGTGCAGGGCCAGTTCCGCGAGCTCCTCGGCGAAGCGGTCGACACCGCGCTTCGTCAGGAGGCGCTGCGCCGGGACAAGGAACGGGCCGAGGCCGAGATGCGCGAGGCCCGCGACCGGGCCGAGCTGATGCTGCGGGAGGTCAACCACCGCGTCGCCAACTCCCTCGCCCTGGTGGCCGCCCTGGCGCATATGCAGCGCAACGCGGTAGCCGATCCGGCCGCCAAGGCCGCGCTCGACGAGATGCAGGCGCGGATCTCGGCCATCGCCGGCATCCACCGCCGGCTCTACACGTCGGAGGATGTCGAATCCGTCGCGCTGGATGCCTATCTCGGCAGCCTGATCGAGGAGTTGCAGGCCGCCATGCGGGCGAGCGGGCGGGATCATGCGATCCGGCTGCGCGCCGAGCCGGTGCATCTCACACCCGACAAGGCCGTCTCGGTCGGCGTCGTGGTCACCGAACTCGTCACCAACGCCTACAAGTACGCCTATCCTCCGGGCACGTCCGGCGAGATCCGGGTCGCGGTGGAGCGGGACGGTGCCGGTACGGTCCGCCTCGCGGTCGAGGATGACGGGGTCGGCTGGACCGGCGAGGGCGAGATCCGTGGCACGGGGCTCGGCTCGCGCATCGTGCGCGCCATGGCGACGAACCTGCGCTCGGCGCTGTCCTATGTCCCGGGCGGGACTGGCACCCGCGCCGTGCTGGCGTTCCGGGCGTAAGGCCTGGGATCAGGCCTCCGAGCGGTCGGCGATGCGCTCCAGGGCGGCGACCATCGGCTGAAGCTCCGTTTCGCCGAGCTGATGGAACCCCAGCGCGCGCCCGATGAACAGCCCGAGGATCGCGAAGAACAGCACGGAGCCCTCGCCGGGGCAGGCGCCCTCGATCCGGCTGAGGCGGCCGAGCTGATCTGCCACGAAGGCCCGGTAATCGTTCAGTGCCTCCGGGGAGTCGAGGGAGGCCAGCAGCAGCGCCCGTGAGGACTCGTCGTCCGCGCAATAATGCCCCCGCACATGCGCCACCATCGCCTTCGGGAGTTGCGACGGGCCGGGCGGGATCGCGGCCTCGCAGGCGGCGATCTCCTCGCGCAGCCGGGCAAGCTCCCGGGCAACCAGCGCGGCGATCAGGGCATCCTTCGAAGCGTAGTGGTGCAGCACGCCGCCCTTGCTCAGCCCCGCCTCGGCCGCGACGGCGTCGATCGTCAGCGCCCGGGCGCTGCCCTTCAGAAGAACGGCAGCGGCCGCTTCGAGGATGATCTCGGGCCGGTCCGCCAACCGCTTGCGCTTGCCCTTCATCGAACACCTGCCTTAAAAACCGACTGGACGGTATGTAACGAGTCGGCTCGAGACGCGCCACGGCATTTTCACGAGTCCGGCCCGGGGTGGTCGACCGCATGACTTCATTGACCGATCGGGTCGTTATCCGACTTCTCTTCGCAATAACCGCGCTCGGCGCCGTCGGGTGCGCCCGTGCGGAGTCTGGTCCCGCCGATGAGCCTGCGCCAGCGCGCGTCCGGATCGTCGAAGCGCGCCGGACGCCGATCGCCTCGGAGGCGGTCCTGACCGGCGACATCCAGCCCCAGGCCCAGGTCAACGTGGCGTTCCGCACGAACGGCAAGGTCGCCGAGCGGCAGGTCGAGGTCGGCGATCATATCGAGGCCGATCAGGTTCTGGCCGTGCTGGAGCCGCTCACCCAGAAAGCGAATCTCGACAACGCCAAGGCCGCGCTCGCTTCGGCGGAGGCGCTGCAGACGCAGGCGAAGATGTCCTTCGAGCGCCAGAAGCAGCTCCTCGCGGGCGGCTTCACCACGCGCTCGACCTACGACAACGCCGAGCAGGAATTGCGGACGACCCAGGCCGCCATCGATTCGGCGCGGGCCGCCCTCGGCACCGCGCAGGAGCAATTCTCGTACACGGAGCTGCGCGCCGGGGTCGCCGGGATCGTGACCAGCCGGAGTTTCGAGGTCGGTCAGGTGGTCCAGTCGGGCCAGACCGTTCTGGTGCTCGCGCAGGACGGCCCGCGGGACGCGGTGTTCAACGTCTACGAGTCGCTGCTGGCCCATCCGCCCGCCGACGGCACGATCGCGGTGGCGCTGCAATCCGACCCGGCCGTTACGGCGATCGGGACGGTCCGCGAGGTCTCCCCGACCGTCGACGCCAAGAGCGGCACCGTCCGAGTCAAGATCGGGCTGCGGACGACGCCGCCCGCCATGGGGCTCGGCGCCGTCGTGGTCGGGCGCGGCCGGTTCGCCCCGCGCGAGTCTGTGGTGCTGCCCTGGTCGGCGCTCTACCGCTACGACGGCCGTCCATCCGTGTGGATCTTCGACCCGGCCAATGGGACCGTGTCGATCCGTCCGGTCGAGATCGACCATTTCGGGCCCGACATCATCGCGCTGAAGCAGGGCGTCGAGCCGGGCGAGCGTGTGGTCGTGGCCGGCATCCAGTTCCTGCGGCCCGGCCAACACGTGGCCGCCGCCGAGATTGCGGGCCCGTGATGCGCGCTTACACCGTTCTCATGACGGCTGCCTTCGCCGTGCTGGGCGGCTGCACCGATCACGGCGACACGGCCGGATCCGCAGAGGCTGCAGCCTCCGTCCGGCCCGTGCTCACCCAGGTCGCGCGCCCGAGCGACACGGTCACCCTCGGACCGTTCGCCGGGACCATCGAGCCGCGTTATCAGGCGCAGCTCGGTTTCCAGATCCCCGGCCGGATGGTCGGGCGGGACGTCACGGTCGGCGACATCGTCAAGAAGGGTCAGCGCCTCGCAGCGCTTGACACCATCGTGTCGCGGTTCGACCTGACCCGCGCCGAGGCCGACCTCGCCGACGCCCGCGCCCAGGCCGAGAACGCGGATTCCGCCGAGGGCCGGACGCGCCGCCTCATGACCGGCAACAGCGTCTCGCAGGCCACCCTCGATCAGGCGGTCGCCCGGCGGGACACCGCGCGGGCGCGGGTCGATCAGGCGCTGGCGAGCCTTCAGAAGGCCCGGGACCAGATGGGCTACACGGAACTCAAGGCCGAGTTCGACGGCGTCGTCACGCAGCGCCTCGCTGAGATCGGGCAGGTGCTGAGCGCGGGCCAGGGCGTGTTCACCGTAGCCCGGCCGGATGGGCGCGAGGCCGTGGTCGACATTCCGGAAGCCTATGTCGGCGCGCTGCCGCCGGATTGCCGGTTCACCGTCGCGCTCCAGAGCGCCCCGGACCTGACCACGACCGGCCGGGTGCGCGAGATCGCACCGCTCGCCGAGGCGGGGACGCGCTCCAAACGCATCCGCATCGCGTTGGACAATCCCGGACCCGCCTTCCGCCTCGGCGCGACCATCGACGTCGCGCTCGCCAGCAAGGTCCGCCCGCGCTTCCTGCTGCCGCCCTCGGCGCTGCTGGAGGAGGGCGACCGCCGCTCGGTCTGGATCGTCGCGCCGGACGGCAAGTCGGTGACGCGGCGCGACGTGACGGCGGCGGCGGAGCGCGACCGGGCGGAGCCGGGCCTGATCGCGATCATCGATGGTCTGAAGGCGGGCGATCGGGTCGTGGTCGCCGGTGTCCACTCGCTCACGGATGGCCAGCCGGTGCGGCTGACGGATGACGCGGTCTAGAGCGCCCTCCGTCGCAGCTGACACCGGTTCGGCGCAAAAGAGTGCGCAAATACAGAGGCTTAGATCCGGGCTCGCTTGCAACGCGATCGGGCACCGTTCTCAGCCGGCGGCACGGGGTTTGGCGTGAAAAGCTTCAATCTGTCCGATTGGGCGCTCGGGCACCGCTCGTTCGTCTGGTTCCTGATGTTCGTCGCGCTGATCGCGGGCGTGATGGCCTATACCCGCCTTGGCCGGGAGGAGGATCCGCCCTTCACGATCAAGACCATGGTGGTGCAGACCACATGGCCGGGCGCGACCATCAAGGAGACCCTCGATCAGGTCACCGACCGGGTCGAGAAGGAGCTGCAGCAGCTCAACGGGCTGGACTATGTCCGCAGCTACACGACGCCGGGTTTCTCCACGGTGTTCGTGCAGTTCCGCGACACGCTGAAGAAGAACGAGATCCAGCCGGCCTTCTATCAGGTGCGCAAGCGCCTCGGCGACATCAAGGGTCAATTCCCCGAGGGCGTGCAGGGTCCATTCTTCAACGACGAGTTCGGCGACGTCTACGGCAACATCTATGCCTTCACGGCCGACGGCCTGACCTACCGGCAGCTGCGCGACTACGTCGAGGGCGTGCGCACCGAAGTGCTGCGCGTGCCCGATATCGGCAAGACCCAGCTGATCGGCACCCAGGCCGAGACGATCTTCCTCGACTTCTCGACCCGCAAGCTCGCCGGCTACGGCATCGACTTCTCGGCCTTGATCAAGGCCCTCCAGGCGCAGAACGCCGTCTCGGCCTCGGGCGTGGTCCAGGCTGGGCCGGAGCGCGTCTCGCTGCGGGTCAGCGGCTCCTTCGCGTCGGAGGCCGCCCTTCAGGGGTTCAATCTGCGGGTGAACGACCGCTTCTTCCGCCTCGCCGACATCGCTGAGATCACCCGCGGCTACGAGGATCCGCCCACCGCCCTGTTCCGGGTGGACGGCAAGCCGGCGATCGGGCTGGCCATCGCGATGCGGCCCGGCGCCAACCTGCTCCATTTCGGTGAGGTGCTGAAGGAGCGGATGCGCCTGATCGAGGCGAAGCTACCGGTCGGCGTCGGCGTCCATCTCGTCTCGGACCAGCCCAAGCAGGTTGAGCACGCGGTCGGCGGCTTCACCGAGGCCCTGGTCGAAGCCATCGTCATCGTGCTTGCTGTAAGCTTCGTCAGTCTCGGCGTGCGGGCCGGGCTGGTGGTCTCGGTGTCGATCCCCCTCGTCCTGGCGATCGTGTTCGTGGTCATGCAGATAATGGACGTCACGCTGCAGCGGATCTCGCTCGGCGCGCTGATCATCGCGCTGGGTCTCCTGGTCGACGACGCCATGATCACCGTGGAGATGATGGTGGCGCGTCTGGAACGCGGCGACACGCTCCTGAAGGCCGCGACCTTCGCCTACACGTCGACGGCCTTCCCGATGTTGACCGGGACCCTGGTCACGGTGGCGGGCTTCCTGCCGATCGGCTTCAACGGCTCGGGCGCGGGCGAGTACACCTACTCGCTGTTCGTGGTCCTCGCCGCTTCGCTGCTGGTCTCATGGGTGGTCGCGGTGCTGTTCGCGCCGCTCATCGGGGTGACGCTCCTTCCCAAGACCATGAAGCACCACAGCGAGAAGGACGGCCTGTTTACGCGGCTGTTCACGGCGGCGCTCCGGGTCGCGATGCGCTGGCACTGGACCACGGTCGTGCTCTGCCTCGCCGTCATGGGGTTGGCGATCGTCGGGATGGGGCATGTGCAGCAGCAGTTCTTCCCGTCCTCTGACAGGTCGGAGGTGCTGGTCGATCTGACCCTGCCGCAGAACGCGACGATCGCCGAGACGCGGGCGCAGATGGACCGCTTCGAGGCCAAGCTGAAAGACGATTCCGATGTGACGAGCTGGTCGTCCTATGTCGGGCAGGGCGCGGTGCGCTTCTACCTGCCGCTCGACCAGCAATTGTCCAACGCGTTCTTCGGGCAGATCGTCATCGTCACGAAGTCCCTGGAGGTGCGCGACCGCGTGATGGGCCGCCTTCAGGCCATCGCCCTGCGCGACTTCGTCGGGACCGACGTGCTGGTGCAGCCGCTCAGCCTCGGGCCGCCCGTCGGCCGACCGGTCCAGTACCGGCTCAGCGGTCCGAATATGGAGACCGTGCGCCACCTCGCCCTCGACCTCGCCAACGTGGTCGGGAGCGATCAGCGCCTCGACGTGCCGACCTTCGATTGGAACGAGCCCGGCAAGGTCCTGCGGATCGAGATCCTGCAGGACAAGGCGCGCCAGCTCGGCGTGTCGAGCCAGGACGTGGCCGGCATCCTGAACGGCATCGAGGGCGGGCAGACGATCACGCAGGTGCGCGATTCGATCTACCTCGTGAATGTGGTCGGCCGCGCCGGGGCCGCCGAGCGTTCCTCGCTCGATACGTTGCAATCGCTGCAGGTCGGGCTCTCGAACGGCACCGTGGTACCGCTCCTCGCCTTTGCGCGGATCGGTTACGACCTGGAACAGCCGATCGTCTGGCGCCGCGACCGGCTGCCCACCGTGACGGTGCGCGCCACCATCCGCGGCGCGACCCAGCCCGCCACCATCGTGGCCGGCCTTCAGCCGGGTATCGACGCCTTCGCGAAGGCGCTGCCCGAGGGCTACGTCCTTCAGACCGGCGGCGCCGTCGAGGAATCGGCCAAGGGGCAGGGCCCGATCGCGGCGGTGGTGCCGGTGATGCTGCTCGCCATGGCGCTGTTGCTGATGATCCAGCTCCAGAGCGTCGGCCGGATGCTGCTCGTCTTCACGGTGGCGCCGCTGGGACTGATCGGCGTGGTGCCGGCGCTGCTGCTGTTCGACAAGCCGATGGGCTTCGTCGCCATCCTGGGGATCCTGGCGCTGATCGGCATCATCATCCGCAACGCCGTCATCCTGGTGAGCCAGATCGAGGAATTCCGGGACGAGGGCATGGAACCGTGGGAGGCCGTCTTCGAAGCGACCCACCACCGGATGCGTCCGATCCTGCTCACGGCCGCAGCGGCGAGCCTGGGCCTGATCCCGATCGCCCGCGAGGTGTTCTGGGGACCCATGGCCTATGCGATGATCGGCGGCATCCTGGCGGCTACCGTCCTGACGCTTCTGTTCCTGCCGGCCCTGTACGTCAGCTGCTACCGGCTCCGGCCGATAGCCGGGAAGCCCGCCCCCGCGTCCATCGCCCTGAAAACGTGATCGGGTTTTCACAGGCTCGGACGCGCGGACCGGCAACCAATCGGCGCGCTGCGCATAGGGTCGGATCGAACGAGGAGTCCGATCCGCATGAACGCGTTCATCGCCGTGGTTCTGGTCTGCGCCAACGGCGTGGCCCAGGAAGCCTGCTCGGACGACCAGGCCCTTGAGGTCCGCAAGATCCGGGTCGCCAACGAACTCGGCTGCGCAACCGGCTGGCAGGAGATCATCGCCCGCACCGAGCGGCGCGACGAGATCGGCAAGAGCGCCTACCTCAAGACCGAGTGCCGCCGGGTGAAGGAGCCGCAGTGACGCCCGCTACTTCTCGTACTTGATGTAGGCGAAGCGCGGATCGGTCGGCGTGCCGTCGAGCCCCTGGCCCTCCAGGCCAGGCTGCCAGGACACGACCTCCTCGATCTTCCTGGCCAGGGCGAAATCCTTGTCGGTGATGCCCTTGGCGGCGTGATTCATCAGGCGCACCTCGACCCAGGCGTAGGACGCCGTGAGGTCGGGATGGTGCCATGCGGCCTCAGCCAGATGGCCGACCGTGTTGATCACCATGAGCGTGCTCTTCCACCCGGAGGTCTTGTAGGTGCGGCGAATCCACCCGTCCTCAAGTCGCCACGCGGGCAGCTCGGCCTTGAGCCGCGCCTCCACGGTCGCCTCGTCCAATACGCCCTCTCGCTGCTCGCTCATGTGCCGCCCCTCCCGCATTCGATCACCGCAAGGTGCCGCCGCATCGGGCCGGGCGCAAGCGTATCGCGCGCGGTGGACGCGGTGGCGCGCGGGCCCTATGACCATTTTCCAATGGCGCCGGGACAAGTCCGCACCCCAGTCTGCCTCGCCTGAAAACTGCAGAAGACCAAGGGAGAAGGCGTGATGCTGTCACGGCGCGCGATGCTCGCCGGGGGCCTGCTGGGCGGCCTCGGCCTTCGGGCGGCGCGGGCCGACACGCCGGTGGTCCGCCTCGGAAGCCTGCCCTTCGGCACCTCGACCTGGGAGGCGGCGGTGATCAAGGCCCGCGGCCTCGACGCAGCCAACGGTTTTCAGCTGGACGCCGTCAAGCTCGCCGGGAACGACGCCGCGCGGATCAGCTTCATCGGCGGGCAGGTCGACACGATCGTGGGCGACCTGCTCTGGGCGGCGCGCCTCGGCAACGATGGGCAGGCGGTGCGCTTCATCCCCTATTCGACGTCGGAAGGCGCTGTGATGGTGCCGGCCGACAGCCCGATCAAGAGCCTGAAGGATCTCGACGGCAAGCGCCTCGGCGTGGCGGGCGGCCCCCTGGACAAGAACTGGCTGCTCCTGAGAGCCCAGGCCAAGGATGTCGCCGGCATCGATCTGGAGCGCGCGGCCGAGATCGCCTACGGCGCGCCGCCGCTGATTACGCTGAAACTCGAGCAGGGCGCGCTCGACGCGGCCCTGACCTACTGGACCTACTGCGCACGCCTCGAAGCCAAGGCGTTCCGCCGCCTGATCGGCGCCGAGGACATCCTGCACGCGCTCGGTGTCCCGGGGGACGTGGCGCTGATCGGCTATCTCTTCCCGGACGCGACCGTGAAGGAGAAGCCGGACGCGGTCGCGGGCTTCTACCGCGCGTCCCGCGCCGCCAAGGACATGCTGGCTCAGGATCCCTCGGCGTGGGAGATCGTGCGGCCCCTGATGGCCGCAGAGAACGACGCGACGTTCGAGGCGTTGAAGCGCGATTTTCTGGCCGGGATCCCGCGCCGCCCCGTGGCGGAGGAGCGTGCCGACGCCGAGAAGCTCTACGCCGTGATGGCGCGGCTCGGCGGGGAACGCCTCGTCGGCAAGGGCAACGGCCTGCCGCCGGACCTCTACTACGACAACGGCCGCAATGGCTGAGGTGTCCGCCCCCCGGGGAGAAGCGAAGCACCGCCGGATCGCCGGATTCGCATGGGCGCGCTGACACGGATCGCGTCCCTGGTGGTCCTCATCGGTGCGTGGCAGGCGATTGCGCTGGAAGCGCATTCGCGCCTGCTGCCGGCACCGATGGCGGTTCTGAGCTTCATCGCACAGGAAGCCGCGCGGGGTGATCTGGCCCATAACGTCGGCATCACGCTGCTGCGCGTGGCGATCTCCTTCGCCATCGCGATGGTGCTCGGCGTCGCGTTGGGCGTCGCCCTCGGCCGCTCGAAGGCCGCAGACCTGACCCTCGACACGCCGCTCCTCGTGCTCCTCAACACGCCGGCCCTCGTTATCACGGTGCTGGCCTATGTCTGGGTCGGCCTCACCGAGACGGCCGCCATCCTGGCGGTGGTGCTCAACAAGCTGCCCAACGTCGCGGTGATCGTGCGTGAGGGCGCCCGCAACCTCGATCCCGGGCTCGACGAGATGGCGCGGGCCTACCGGCTCGACCGCCGGACCTGGGCCCGCGACGTCCTGATCCCGCAGCTTCAGCCCTACATGGTCACCGCGGCGCGGTCGGGCCTGTCGCTCGCCTGGAAGATCGTGCTCGTGGTCGAATTGCTCGGCCGGCCGGACGGTGTCGGCTTCGCGATCAACTACTACTTCGTCCAGAGCACCGACGTGGCCGCGATCATCGGCTACAGCCTCGTCTTCATGGCGGTGATGATCGGCATCGATGTCCTCCTCCTCCAGCGGCTCGAAGCCTATGTCCGTCGCTGGCGCTGAGCCTGTCCTGCAGGTCGCGATCGACTCGAAATGGTATCGGTCGCGCGGCGCCGAACCGGTCGAGGCGGTGCGCAACCTCGCCTTCGGCATCGCGGCGGGCGAGATCGTCTGCCTGATCGGCCCGTCCGGCGCCGGCAAGACCACGACGCTTCGCATCCTCCTCGGCCTCGATACGGCCTTCGAGGGCCGCGTCTCAGGGGCCGAGCAAGCCGGCATCGTGTTCCAGGAGCCGCGATTGCTGCCCTGGCGCAGCGTCGAGCACAACGTCCGTCTGGGCCTTCCCCGGGCACGGCGGGGCCGGGATCTCGACGCTCTATTCGCGCGGCTCGGGCTCACGCCTTGGCGAAGCCGCTACCCGAAGGCGCTCTCGCTCGGGATGCAGCGGCGCGTGGCGCTCGCCCGGGCGCTCGCCGCCGGGCCGCTTGTGCTGGTGCTGGACGAGCCGTTCGTTTCGCTCGACGACGCCGCTGCCGCCGAGCTGCGCGGGCTGGTGGTCGACACGGTCGACGAGACGGGCATGAGCGTCCTGATGGTGACCCACAACGTCGCCGAGGCGATCGGGATCGCCGACCGTCTGCTCCTGGTCTCGCGCCGCCCTGCGAGTCTGGTCGCGGATGTGCCGCTCGACCGGCCGCGCCACGCGCGGGATCGGGCCTGGGCGGAGACAACCCGGGCGACGCTTGCGGCGCGGCACCCGGGAATCATCGCACTTTGAGAGCCTGACCCTCAATTCGCCCTGGCGTCGACGTCCAGGCGATCAAGCACGAGGGCGGGCGAGCGCGCCGCGCCGAGGTCGATGAAGCCGATGCCCGCGGGCTCCTTGGCCTGGGCGTGCAGCACCAGCTTGCCGGGCTTCATCACGAACTGACCCATCGCGGCCCCGATCGCCTTGGCGGCCGGGCCGTTGCCGAGGATGATCGGAACGCCGAGCAGGCTGGCCGTGACGTATTCCTTGCGCAACTCATCCGGCTTGAGACTAAGGTCCTTCGCCTGCGCGGCGAGGAAGCGCTCGAACAGGCCGGCATTCTCGACCGTGAGATCGAGGTTCTTGGCGCTGCCCGAGAACATCAGCAGTGTCGCCGCCGGGAGCGTCCCCGAGAGGAGCTCCGGCCCGATGCCACCCAGCCTTCCCGACAGGCGGATGGTGCCGATCTCGCGCCCCGAAACCGTGATGTCGCGCACCAGCAGATCACGCGCCTTCGCGTCGACCGACGCGTCGGCGACGACGTCGAGGTCGACGTCCCGGTAGCCATAGGCCGGAAGCATTCCGACGATCGGCTGACCGGCCAGCAGATCCGCGGGCAGGCTCAGGCCGGACAGTGTCAGACGGCTGCTGCTCGGTACGCCATCGCTGGGCGGACCGACGGCGAGGGTCGCCTCCCGCAGAGCGACCCGGCGACCCGTCTGCGGTACGACCGTGACCGCCAGGGGATCACCGGCCCGCGGCTCCGACGCCTTCGGATCCGAAGGCTTGCCGGCATTGAGCCGGGCCGCCTCGGGGCCGGACCCACGAACCGGGACCCGTCCGTCCCGCTGGGGCGCATGGTCGGGTGTCGCCTCCGGCGGGAGTTCGATCGCCAGGTCGTTCAAGGTCAGGTTGCCGATCTGCGGTGTCAGGCGGCGCATCTCGGTGTCGGAGAAGCCGGCCCTGGCTGCCGGCTCCCCGGCGATGCCCTGCAGCGCCGCCACCGTGGGAGCCAGCGAGGCACCGGTCAGCGTCAGGCGGGCCAGCTGCGTACGCAGGCTGCCCCGCGACAGGGACAGATCCTCCAGCCGCGTGCCGGCCTCCGGCCCCTCGGACGCGTAGGCGACCCGGCGGATCTCGAACAGCAACGGCCCCTTCGGGTCGGCATCGCTGACGCTGAGGCCCCGCATCTCCAGGCTCCCCACCGTGGTCGCCTCGATCAAGTCGGCCGATGCGGCCGCGACGGCGCGGCGATCGGTGCCATCCTGGAACCCCCCAGCCACAATGGCGAAGGCGCCGTTCCAGCCATCGGGGATCTGTCGGCCGCCCAGATCGCGCCCGTTCAGGCTCGCGATCTTCACGGTGGTCCCACGGGCATCCGCGTAGGTCACATCGGCGACCTGGATGGTTCCGTAGACCCGCTGGATCGGGCCCTTGCCATCCCCGGCGACGGTGTAGAGACGGCTGAGCGCCGCGAGGTCGAGATCCGTGGCGCGCAATTGTCCGTAGGTCCCGGAACCGCGGTTCGGCCCGGAGACCACGCTGACGGTCGCACCCGCGGCCGTGAGCTCACCGACGCGCCCGGCCCGGACATCCCGGGCGACGACGTCGCGGTAGGTCACGGTCTGGCGGTTGTCCCCCGGCCCGACATTCTCGGAGGTGAGCACCGGAACCATCAGGCTGCCGGCATCGAGCCGCGCCAGGCGCTCACTCCAGGGGACCGCCGAGTCCGGGCGCAGGATCGCGGCTAGCTCATCCTTCGAAAGGCGCGTTCCGCTCGCCGTCAGCTTTGGCGCCTTGAGGAGCGTGCCGCCAAGGGGCAGGACGACGTCGGTCACCGTCACGTCCTGAACCGCGGCGGCGCCCTCCTGCGCGGCGAGCGGCGCCGGAAGGACGACAAGGCCGAGCAGCGCCGTGGCACCGGCCGCCACCAAGGCCGACCAGACGGAGGATCGGGCCTTCGGATGGATCATGACAGGGTCCGGACCAGAGCGTTCACGCGAATCCGACAGGCGTGACGCGTTTTGCCGGGCGAGGCAATCGCGCCCGTCGGATCACTGCGCCGAGCCCAGACGGGTGTCGCAAGCCGGCAACGGCCGGGCCTCAGACCCCTCGGCTCGGCGCGTTCACAAGGAGAAGGACGTGCCGCAGCCGCAGGACGCCGTAGCGAGCGGATTCTCGATCTTGAAGGACTGGCCGATCAGGTCGTTCACGAAATCGATCGTCGAGCCGCTCATGTATTCCAGCGACACCGGATCGACCACCACGGTGGCACCGTTGCGCTCGATCGCAAAGTCCTGTGCCTCGCGGCTCCGGACGATGTCGAACGCATAGGAGAAGCCCGAGCAGCCCCCGCCGTTGACGCTGATCCGCAGCGACGAGCCGGCGGGCTCGGCGACCATGATCTCGTTGATGCGCTTGGCGGCGCGATCGGTCAGGGTAATATCAGCCATTGGTCTCACGGCCACGCATTCATTCGGTGGACGCCGCCGGAATGTTGTCCCGGGCGTCATCGCAGACAAGATATGGATCCTGAGCCTGCGCCGCAACGCGTCGGACGAGGAGAGAGCATGACCAGTTTGCGCGAGACAGCGGACGCGTTCCGTGCGGCCTAACGGCGAGCGCTGGCGCGCACCCTACGCGACGGATCCGGCTCGGACCCGGGGTCGGCTGATCGCGGAGGACGGCTCGCCGACGCGCAGCGACTTCCAGCGCGACCGGGACCGGATCATCCACTCGACCGCGTTCCGGCGCCTGAAGCACAAGACGCAGGTCTTCGTGCATCACGAGGGCGACCATTACCGGACCCGGCTGACCCATACCCTGGAGGTCAGCCAGATCGGGCGGGCTTTGGCGCGGGCGCTGGGGCTCGATGAGGATCTCGCGGAGGCGCTGGCGCTGAGCCACGACCTCGGCCACACCTGCTTCGGTCACACCGGCGAGGATGCCCTCGATGCCTGCATGGCCGCGCATGGCGGCTTCGACCACAACGCGCAGGCCCTGCGGATCGTGACGCGGTTGGAGCGGCGCTACGCGGGGTTCGACGGGCTCAACCTCGCCTGGGAGACGCTGGAGGGACTGGTCAAGCACAACGGTCCGCTGCTCGATCCCGAGGGCCGGCCGACGCCGCGCTACAAAGAGCATGGCATCCCCGCTGCGATTCTCGAATACGACGCGCTGAATCCCCTCGATCTGTGGAGTCAGGCTGGTCCGGAGGCGCAAGCCGCGTCGCTCGCCGACGATATCGCCTACGCGGCCCACGATCTCGATGACGGCCTGCGTGCCGGGCTGTTCGAGATCCCGGAGTTGCACTGCGTCCCGTTCCTGGCCGACCTGCTCGGGGAGATCGACCGGCTTCATCCCGGCCTGGAGCCGTCCCGCAAGATTCACGAGCTGGCGCGACGCGTGATCACGCGTTTCGTGGAGGATGTGATCCGCGAGGGCAGCCGCCGGATCGCGGCGCTCGACCCGCGCTGCGTCGAGGACATCCGCGGGGCCGGCGATCCGGTGATCGCCTTCTCGCCGGAGATCGCCGCCGCCGACGCCGACATCATGCGTTTCCTGTGGGGGCGGATGTACCGGCATCCGGGCGTCGTGGCCGTGCGCAAGAAGGCCGACACCATCGTGCGCGACCTGTTCGCGGCGTTCACGACCGATCCGTCCCGCATGCCCGAGGAATGGAGCGCCGGCCTCGCGGGAGCCTCCACCGCCCGGATCGCCCGCCGGGTCGCCGATTACATCGCCGGCATGACCGATACCTACGCGGTGCTGGCCCATCGCAAGCTCTACGACGCGACACCGGATCTGCACTGGGAGTTGCCGAGCCGGGGCTTGCCGCTGGCCGAGCCCTGAAGAATTTCGTGCGGGCGCGGCGCAGCGATCCAGGGCAGCCCTTCGGCGGCAGACGTGGTGTTGACCTTGGTCGCTCAGACCCGAGCGGCGGCGGTACGCAGGCCTGACCGGAAGGCGACCGGGAACGTCCGTTTCCCGGTCAAACCGCGGTTCAGCGACCCAGCAATCGCGCGGCGTCGATCCAGATCAGCAGCCGCAGCCGTAACCGCCGTAAGGGGCCGGATAGCCGTAATCGTAGCCATATCCACCATAGGCCGCAGGGTAGCCGTAGCCGTATCCGCCGTAGCCGCCATAGCCGCCATAGCCGTATCCGCCGTAGAGGCTGCCAGCAGCGAGGCCCAGTCCGAGGCCGAGTCCCGCACCCGCAAGCCCATAGCCGAGGCCGCGTCCGTAGCCGCGACCATGGCCGTAGCCATAGCGACGGCCGTAGAAACCACCCCGATAACCGTAGCCCCCGGCGCGGAACCCGCCGTAGCCGCCGCCATAATGTCCGCCGTGGAACCCGCCGCCCCGGAATCCACCTGCCTCCGCGGCCGGCGCGGCCAGCAAGAGGGCACAAACCGCAGAGCCGACAATCGTCAAAGTCGTCATTGATGCCTCCACGACCGGGGGATTCGCGATCGACCGCAATGACACCGCCTAACGTTCAATGGAACAAGACCTTTTCGGCACCGTCGGTAATCACCGCGCGGGGTGGACTG
>NZ_JALNUM010000209.1:0-4606 GCF_026540795.1 Methylobacterium sp. GC_Met_2 | reverse complement strand
GATCGACGGCCGTGAGTATCACCTGACCCGCGTGGTGTTCGCGGCGGCCCTGGCGATGAAGGCCGAGGGCATCGAGATCACCGTCACCGCGCTCGCCGCTCGGGGCTGGGAGGCTTTCACGGCCTCGACGGTTCTGGACGACGCGCGATGGTTGCCCGCCGCCGCCCGCGTGAAGGCAGTGGCCCTTCTCGACCGGGTAAAGCGGGGGTTCGTAACCCTCGACCCAAAGCCCGAGGCCGAGGACGATACCGCGGCGCCTACCTACCCCGACCAGCGAGTTTCCGTCGCTGAGGCCGAGACTGCCACCGCTGCCATCATCTCTCAGTTTTTCGAAGGTCATGTGCCGGCCTGGAAGCGCGATCTGTCCGAGTGGAAGATCGAGGCCGAGGAAGCGAAGGAACGGGAGCAGGACGAACCCGCCAAGCCGGATCCGGTTTCATGGGCGGCGCGCATCGAAACGGCGATCGGCAAGACCGCCCAGGCGATCCAGGGCGCCGCCGCCGCTGCCAAGGCCGGGATCAGCATCGTCTACGCCGCTCCGACGCATAACCTGCTTGGGGAACTGGCCGAGCGGTTCGGCGCCCTCGGCGTCGAGGCACGGGTCTATCGCGGCTACACCTCACCTGATCCCGACGCGCCGGACCAGGCCATGTGCCTCGACATTCCGGCGATCGAGGACGCCAAGGCCGCAGTCCAGCGGATCCCCTCGACGGTCTGCGAGAAGCGGATCGACGGCGGCAAGGTGTTCTGCCGGTTTCACGACCGATGCGGGATGGAGCGTCAGCGGCAGGCCAACGCTCCGGTGTGGCTCGTGCCGCATGCCCTGCTGTTCCACGCCCGCCCCGCCGCGATCCCGGCGCCGGACGCGCTCGTGATTGATGAGGGGCTGACCATGGGCGCCCTGCCGGACAAGCCGGCGCGCCTGTCCCTCGACGCGATCAGGCACGCGCCTGTCGAGCCGGGCGAGAAGGCCCCGCTGTTCACCAATGCCGCCAACGACCTCGAACTTGCCCGAGCAAACCTGCTGCGAGCCTTAGACGCTCATCGAGACGATGGCCCTCTGCATCGCGATACCCTTATGCGCAACGACGTGACCGCCTCGCTGGCGGCGGCAGCTTACTCGCTGGAATGGGGGAGGTTGCGCGACCCCGGCATCGTACCCGGCATGGATGCGACAGCGCGCAAGGCGCTCGCCGTGACGGTCGGGCAGCACAACACCGATGTGAAGCTGCTGGCGGGCCTCTGGGAGGAGGTGCGCAAGTTCCTCGCCGGCAGCGCAGAAGCCTCCGGCCGCCTGTCCCTCCGCTACGACCACGAGACCCAGACCCGCATCTTGGAGCGCCGGAGCCTCGATACCGTGCGCGACTCCTGGCTCGCGCCCGCGCTGCTGATCGACGCGACCCTGCCCGAGGCCCCGCTGCTGGAGCCCGTCATGGGCCACCGCGTCGAGGTGAAAGCCGACATCACCGCCCGATGGAGTCCGCACGTGAAGGTTCGTCAGATCCTCGGCGCGCCCGTCACGGCGCGCAAGCTCGGCATCATTGGCAGCGATGGCGAGGAGACCGAAGACGCCCCCGCCGGATCCCCGAAGCGTGTCGTCACCGACCTGCTGCGCCTCATCCGCCTGCGAGCTGCCGTGGTCTGGCCGCGTGTCATCGTCGTGATCGCGCCCATGCGCCTTATCGAGGTGCTGACCGTCGCCGGCCTGCCCCAGAACGTCGAGACCGCTCACTTCGGTGCGGTCGCGGGCATCGATCGTTGGGCGACTGCCGCCGGCCTGATCTGCATCGGCCGCCTACAACCCGGACCTGGTATCACCGAGCCGTTGAGTGGCATCATCACCGGCACGGTGCCGCACGAGATCGAGCCGAACCCGAAGGGTGGCGGGCGCTGGTATCCGCGGGTTCCCGGCGCCGTGCGTCTCGCGTCCGGTCAGGGTGCGCGCGTCGAGCGCGGCCAGCATCCCGACAGCATGGTCGAGGCGCTACGTTGGCAGATCACCGAAGCCGGGCTGATCCAGGCCATCGGTCGCCTGCGTGCCCTGCGCCGCGGCCCCGATGCGCCGGCCTTCCTCGACATCATCAACGACGTGCCGCTGCCGGTCAGCGTGGACGCTGCTTCGCAGTGGGACGACGCCAAGGTCGGCGCTTGGGCCGAGATGGCGGTCGAAGGCGTCCTGCTGGAGAGCGCCGCCGACATCATGGCCTGCTTCCCCGAAGCTGCGCCGACGCGGGACCGCGCTAAGGAGATGGTCCTTCCGACGTTGGGGGTAACGTCTATAAGGGATCTATATATAGACGTTACCCCCAACGTCAGACTGGCCTCGTACAAGCGCCTCGGCCGCTTCGCGCCAGCCCGCGCCGTCCTGCTGCCGAACGCCCCTGCCGACCTGAAATCCTGGCTGTCCGACCGCCTCGGCGCGATCGAGTGGGTGAGGTTCGAAGAGGCCGAGGCGCCGAAGGCCGCCGGTCCGCAGCCCGCGCCCGCCACCCCGCCCCGCTGGCCGCGCTGCGCCGACATCGCCCCCGAGTTGGCCGCCGCCTACCGCCTCGTGGTGGACGTGCCCGCGCAGCCGCCGAAACCGCACGTGCCCGTCATCCCTGAGATCGTGCGCTGGTGGCCGCCTAACTTTGCCGCCTACCGGGAGGCTGCCGAATGATCCGCCCCTGCGATCAGTTCGGTCCGTGGGCTGCCGGCCTTGACCCCGCCGAGCAGCGTGCCCGCCTCCGCGCCATGCGAGCGCTGGCCCGCGTCCACTGCGGCCCGCGTGCCGCCGACCTCGTGCGCCTGCTCGCCCAGGCTGAGACGGACCCAGCCGCCCTCGAACCGGCCTTGGTCGCGCTCGACCGCCTTCCCTCGAACGATCGCCGGCACGTGCTGGCGTCCTACAGCGCCTTGTCCCGAGCAGCCTGAGAGGATCCCGCGATGACTCTAGCTCAGCTTTTCTTTGATGGGCCGCAGATGGGAGAGGATGCCAAAGAGGACATGCTTGTCCGGTGGCGGCGCGCAAAAGATGCGCTCTCTCATGGCTTCGAGATCAACCATTCAGTGCCGGCGCACAAAGCGCTCGCTGATTTCATCGCGGTCGACGCCGCAGCAGCCGCACAACGGTTCGCAATTGATGGTGTTGACTTCGATAGCCTGCAGCAGCTTGGAGTGCAGGTTTTTGACACCGGCATCTCGCCTCGGCTTCCAGCCAATAAGGTCTGGATTGAGGGCCCGATTACGATGACGCACCTCTATGGCGAGGAACGTGGATTGATAGGGGCGCTGCTTTGGCAGGAAGACGGATGGATCGTTGCCGATTATTTCAGCGATGTGTATGGGAGCGGCTATCCGGCGCCTCTGGTATCTGGTCGAGTTTGGCACCACGGCTACAGGGATATAACTGCCCGCTGTGAATGGTTTTGCTTCCAGAACAGCGGTCTACAATGCCAGGATAATGGCCCTAGCCTGTTTCAGGAGCTTTCCATCCTGACAGAGCTGCTGATCGCAGCGCTGAATGCGCCTCGGATCGTGGAACGGCAGGAAATTCGCTGGCAACCGGCGCTTCAAAAGGCCCGGCTTAAGAGAGGGCGCCACCCTCTCCTCAGCTTCAACAAGGTCAAGATTACTCTGCCGAAGACCTCATCCAGCTATGGCAGTACAATGGCTCACGAAGTCGGCAACGGCGTTCGGTATCATGGCGTCCTTGGACATCTGCGCCGGATCGAGAAGCCATACGGGCCCGAACTCACATGGGTTCGGCCGCACTTCCGAGGCGACCCGCGTCTAGGCGTCGTCGTCAAGGAACGTGCCGTCAGGGCAGGTCGATAAGAACCGCAGGAGACCACCATGCTCATCAACGTCGGCAGCAAGCTCATCAACCCCGCTCAGGTGCTCTGGATTGAGCCCGCGCCATCGACCCGAGAGACACCGCGTAGCACCATCCACTTCGTTGGCGGCGAGACCCTGACGGTAAGCGCGGATCTAGACTGGATCGCTAGCCGGCAGACCGCCATCTTCCCGGCCCCTCCTGGCTATCAAGCGGTGCGCGCCACCCCGCCCCGTCAATCAGATGAGGATAGGAGCGTTGATTACGACACTCTCCCAGTGGTCGCCTTCCGGTTTGATGGCGCATCAAATCTGCTGCTCGACCCCATCACCCCCGAGGGAACCTTGGGCGACTACTATGCAGTGATCGGTCCGGATGGCCGTTGTTGGGACGTTGACCGCGAATACGAGAACGTCGAGGCATTCAAGCGTTCCTTCAGTGAGGATTGGGCCAACGATAAAGCCGTCTGGTCTGGTGAAGCCGCCTGAGGAGTTGCCATGCCCCGGGATCCCTTCGACCGCGTGAGCGAACTCATTGAGCGGCACGTCTCAGCCGAGGAGCCGGCACCGCCCGCGATCAACATCGTCTCGGCTCTGTCCGTCCTCGTGGCTGGCGCCAGCCATACCCCTGCGCCGGCCGCACGATCGGCAGCTCGCCGTAGGTTGAAGGATGCCGCCGCATGGTTCGACGGCCGACCCGCCCAAGTCGCTGCTCTGATCGATGACATCGCAGCCATAGACTTCCCGAACCGCGAGCGCCGGAAAGCCGTACTCACGGTCGCGTGGGCTGACC
>NZ_JALNUM010000208.1:0-4648 GCF_026540795.1 Methylobacterium sp. GC_Met_2 | reverse complement strand
CTTGAGGGCGGCCGCGAAGGCCTTGAGCTGGCGGTTCAGGTCCGTCAGCTCGTTCAGCGCGATGGTCTTGTGACCGTCGCGGACCGCGCGCTCGATATCCTCGACCTGCGTGGCGACGAGGCGGCGGATGGCGTCGGCAACATGGTGGCGGTTCATCGTTTCGAGCGTCTCGTGCGAGCGTCCTGACGGGCCTCAACGGACGGCCGGGATACGGCCGTCGACACGGCTCGGTGATAGGTCGGTAGGCTTAACCGTTGGTGTCCGAACCGCGCCCATCCACACCCGATCCAAGGACTTTGGACCTACGGGCGGCCGCGCATCTCGGCACGCCGCATCGGCATCGCGTCGACGGTTGAAAACAGCCGCTGGGGCGGGATCGGCGCGGCCGCGGTCAGCTTGGCGCCGCCGTCCTTGCCGACCAGGACGGCCCGGAAGCTATCGTCCGGCAGCCCGAGCGCGGCCCGCAGGGTGCGCGCCTCGGCACCGGAGCCCACCGCCTCCAGCACGACGAGATCGCGCTCGGCAATGCCCTCGCGGACCGGCCCTAGGGCGGCACGCTGGTCCGTGAGTTGCGCGTCGGCGGCATCGGGCGCCGACAGGACCAGCACGCGGTAACGGTCCCGATAGGTGTCGAGGGGCGCCGCGGAGGCCGCCATCGTCAAAGCCGCGAGTCCGAGGCCGAGTGCCGTCCTGCGCATATCGTGCCTTCGAATCATGAGCCGGTACAACGCGCGATCCGGCCCGGAGATCGCCCGACGCCTTTGCGGATGACGGCGGACGCCCCAGATCGGGGCAGGCCGCCAGTCTCCGGGAGTCTTCTCATGACCGCCATGAACCGCCGCATCGTCCTGGCCTCGCGCCCCCACGGCGAGCCGCGCCCCGAGAATTTTCGTCTGGAGGAGGTGCCGGTGCCGCAGCCCGGCCCCGGCCAGATCCTGCTGCGCACGCGCTGGCTGTCGTTGGATCCCTACATGCGCGGCCGGATGAGCGATGCGAAATCCTACGCGGCGCCCGTGGAGATCGGCGCGCCGATCACCGCCGAGACTGTGGGCGAGGTGGTCGTCTCGAACCATCCGGACTTCGCCGAGGGCGATCTGCTCACCGCCTTCGCGGGCTGGCAGGGGTACTTCGTCACGGACGGCAAGGGCTCGCGCAGGGTCGACCCCGCCGCGGCGCCGCCCTCGACGGCTTTGGGCGTGCTTGGGATGCCGGGCATGACCGCCTATACCGGCCTCCTCAATATCGGCCGTCCCAAGGTCGGCGAGACCGTGGTGGTGGCCGCCGCCGCGGGTCCGGTGGGCTCGCTGGTCGGTCAGATCGCCAAGCTGAAGGGTGCCCGGGCCGTCGGGATCGCGGGCGGGCCGGACAAGTGCCGCTATCTCACCGAGGAACTCGGCTTCGACGCCGCCGTGGACCATCGCGGCGACGACCTGCCGGGGGCGCTGGCCGCTGCCTGCCCCAGGGGCATCGACGTCTATTTCGAGAATGTCGGCGGCGCGGTCTTCGCGGCCGTGATGCCGCTGCTCAATCCCTTCGCGCGGATCCCGGTCTGCGGCCTCGTCTCGGCCTACAACGCCACCGAGGTCCCGCCCGGGCCCGACCGTCTGCCGGGCCTGATGCGCGCGGTGCTGACCAACCGCCTCCACATCCAGGGCTTCATCGTCTGGGACTTCGCCGATCAGGCCGAGACCTTCCGCCAGGAGGTCGGCGGCTGGATCCGGGAGGGCCGCGTCCATTATCGCGAAGATGTGGTCGAGGGTCTGGAGAAGGCGCCCGCGGCCTTCATCGGCCTGTTGAAAGGCCGCAATTTCGGCAAGCTGGTCGTGCGCGTCTCCTGACGCCGGCTTGCCGCCATTTCAGAACAGATATAGAACATGTAGATCCGACGACACTGCGGAAAGCGGGCACAAGCTCGAACCGCTGGTTGCCGCTCCGGAGGCCCGGGCGCATGGTTCGCGCGCCGCCGGGCAGGTGCCCTGTGAGATCCGTACGGTAAGGAGAGAAGCATGGCGGGCAGCGTCAACAAGGTGATTCTGGTGGGCAATCTGGGGCGCGACCCCGAGATGCGCCGCCTCGGCTCGGGCGATCCGGTGTGCAACCTGCGGATCGCCACCTCGGAGTCCTGGAAGGACAAGGCGAGCGGCGAGCGCAAGGAGAAGACCGAGTGGCACTCGGTCGTGATCTACAACGACAACCTCGCACGGGTCGCCGAGCAGTACCTGCGCAAGGGCTCGAAGGTCTACATCGAGGGTCAGCTCCAGACCCGGAAGTGGACCGACAATTCCGGCGTCGAGAAGTACACGACCGAGGTGGTGCTTCAGCGCTTCCGCGGTGAGATGACGATTCTCGACGGGCGTGGCGGCGGCGGCGGTGAATTCGCCGGCGAGGACGAGGGTGGCGGACAGATCAGTCGTGGCGGCGACCGGGGTGGGGACCGCGGCGGCGATTTCGGCGGCGGTGGCGGCCGGGCTCAGGGCGGCGAGCGCCGTCCGGCACCCGCTTCTTCGGGCAGCGGTGGCGGCGGCGGCCGCGGCGGCTACGACCTCGACGACGACATCCCGTTCTAGGCTTCGTCGCGGCTCAGCACCCCAGACATCGGAGACCTACGACAGGGCCAGGACTCGATCCTGGCCCTGCGCGCTACTTCTCGCGAAAGGCGCGACGGGCCTGATCGACCAGGGGCTTCGTCAGGTAGGACAGGACGGTCCGGTCGGCCGTGCGGATGAACGCCTCCACGGGCATGCCGGGCATCAGCTTGGCCCCGTCGAGCTTGGCAAGCTCGTCCTTCGTCACGCCGAGCCGGACGAGGTAGTAGAAGCTGCCGGTCCGCTTGTCCTCGCTGACGTCGGCGGCGATCCGGGTGACCCGGCCGTTGAGTTCCGGCGTGGTCCGCTGGTCGAAGCTCGGGAAGCGCAGGCCCGCGCCTTGGCCCGTCTGGAGCCGGTCGATGTCCTGGGGCGCGACGCGAACCTCGGCCACGAGCGAATCCGCATTCGGCACGATCAGCAGGATCGACTCGCCCGGGGCGATCACGCCGCCGCGGGTGTGGACCGCGAGTTCGTGCACGTAGCCGGTCTGCGGCGCGCGGATCTCGATGCGCTGGAGCTGATCGAAGGCGGTGATCTTCTGCTCCATCAGGGTCGCGGTCTTGGCGCGGTTCTCGGCCAGCTCCTTGCCGACCTCGCTGCGCAAGTTCTGTTCGAGCTGGATGATCTGCAATTCGGTCTCGGAGACCTTGCCCCGTGTCTGGGCGATGCTGGCTACGAGGACGCCGCGCTCGCCCTTGAGCCGGGACATGTCGCGCTGGAGGCTGGTGAGCCGCGTCAGCTGGATCAGGTTCTTCTTCCAGAGCTCCTCGACCCCGGCGTATTCCCGGCCGATAATCGCGGTCTCCTGCTCCTTCGCGGCGGCCTGCTCGACCAAGCCCTTAATTTCTTCGTTGAGCTGCCCGATCCTCTCGCGCAGCTGCGCCTTCTGGCCCTGAAGCGCCTCGCGGCGGAAGCGGAACAGCTTGCGCTCCCCGTCGATGATCCGCCCGACCTCGGGCCCCGCCGCGTTGAGCTCGGCCAGGATCGCGAGATCCGGTCGACCGTCGCGCTCGGCCTCCAGGCGGGCGTTGCGCGCGGCGATCTCCCACAGGCTCTTGGTGACGCTGTCGTAGGTGGCGCGCGTCGCCGTCGCATCGAGGCGCACCAGCAGGTCGCCTGCCCGGACGCGGTCGCCCTCCTGAACCGGCAATTCGGCCACGACGCCGCCGGTGGGATGCTGAACCTTCTTGATGTTGCTCTCGACCACGAGCGAGCCGGTGGCGATGATGGCGCCGGACAGGTCCGTGGCCGCGGTCCAGGCGCCCACGCCGGTGGCCACGGCGATCACGGCGGCCACCCCGGCGATGTGGCGGCGCAGGGAGCGGCGCGTCCCGTCGGTCGGGTCGGCATCCCGGGCGGGGGGATCGTGGTCCTTGGTCATGCGACCCTCGTGGGTGTCTGCCGGGTCAGGGCGCCGAGCTTCGCCAGGACCTCGTCGCGCGGCCCGTGCAGCTGCACGCGCCCATCGCCGAGCACCAGGATCCGGTCGACCGCGGCCAGGGCGCTGGGCCGGTGGGCGATCACCACCACGATGCCGCCGCGGGCGCGCACACCCTGGACGGCCGCCGACAGGGCCCGGTCGCCATCGACGTCGAGGTTGGAGTTCGGCTCGTCGAGGACGATCAAAAAAGGATCGCCGAAGAGAGCCCGCGCGAGGGCGATCCGCTGACGCTGCCCACCCGAGAGTCCGAGCCCGCCCACGCCGCCGACCCGGGCGTCGTATCCGCCCGGTAGCCGGAGCACGACCTCGTGGACGCCCGCAGCCTTGGCGGCGGCCAGCAGGGCCTCGGGATCGGGCGCCGGATCGAACCGGGTGATGTTCTCGGCGATCGTCCCGTCGAACATCTCGGTATCCTGCGGCAGGTAGCCGATCGCGCGGCCGAGATCGTCGGGATCCCACTGGTCGAGGGCCGCCCCGTCGAGGCGGATCACGCCGCGGCTCGGCCGCGCCAGCCCGACCAGGGCGCGGGCGAAGGTCGATTTGCCGGAGCCGCTGGCGCCGATCACGCCGAGCGCGCTGCCGGGCGCGAGGGCGACGTTCACGTCGTGCAGAACGAGCG
>NZ_JALNUM010000207.1:0-4711 GCF_026540795.1 Methylobacterium sp. GC_Met_2 | reverse complement strand
GCCCAACAGCCCGACGTGAACCCCAACTGGCCGATTCAGCCCAAACCGAAAACGCTCTAGCGGCGTGGCGTCTGGGCCGGCTCAGCGCCGAGGCGCCGCATGCAGGCGTGGTAGAGTTCGGCCCCAAGTCCGTAAGGCGAGAGGCCCTTCGGGTTCGGGGCCGTGAAGACGTGATTGCGTGCCTCGTCGCGGCACCTGGCGTCCTCGGGGCCCTTGATCGGCGGGTTCCGTGCGAAGGCCGGCGACAGCACGCCCGCCAGCAGGACGGCCGCTGCGAGGAGCATTGGAAGCGCCCTCACTGGCCGCACCCGGCTTGGCAGGCCTCGACCGCACAGCCAGCGAGGTAGATCATCGTTCCCTTCATCGTCATGTCTTGGGAGGCAGGTCTTGGGAGGCGTGTCTTGGGAGGCGTGTCTTGCGGATGAGCACGGTAGAGCAGTGGACGCCCTATGATCCGGCGAGCAGACCCGCAGACTGGATCACGACTGTGACAAGCATGCAGACGGCGGCCACAGCCACCGCATACGACACGATTTTCATGGCCATCTTCATGGCAGGGCTCCCGGCGCTGTAGGCCTCCCCTGGTCGGAGGCCGCATGGAGAGGGTGGGCCATGGTCCACGATCCGAGGGCAGGGATGCGCGGTTGGCCGTCGTGAACGGTCCCGCCTCCGGCTCGGAGGCGGGTCGTTGTTTGGTCAGCGCGCAGGCTGCGGAATCAGGTTCCTGGCCTCCTGGACCGCGTCGCGGCAGGACTGATCGCCCTTGGCGTTGAGATCCGTCGCGCGCTGCAGCGCTGTCTTGGCCTGCGAGATCTTGTCCTCCGTGGAGAGGCTCGCGGAGGCCGAGGGGGCATCGCCCTGTTGCGCCTTCGCGGCGGCGGTCGGCTTGTTCTCGGATTGCGCCCGAACGTCTGCCGGTGAGGTCGCGACTCGGCCGCTCGCCACGGCGTCGGCCTGGGCGGTGCCGGTCGCAGCGGCGACGGGCCCCGCCACGCCACCGACCGTCCCCGGCGAGGCGCCAGCTTCGCGGCTCGCGCGGTCACCCGCCTTGTCGCCGGCCTTCGACGCGGTCCCCGTCGTGTCGGCCGATTGCGCGTCGGAACCCGCGTTCGGCCCCTTCCGCTGTCCTGCATCCGGCTGGGAGACGGGCGCCCCCATTCCGACCTGAGTCCCGAGTTCCCGCTTCAGCTTGGCGATGTCGTCCGTGCACGGACCGCCTTCCTGAGCAGTGGCCACCGTGGTAGCGAGGCCGAAGGCGGCCAGGGCGGCCGCACCGCACATCATCTTCAGACGCAAAGACTTCATCCTTCTATGTTGGCGGCCATAGAACAGTGTTACGGAATTTTTGTTCATGTATCGGCGGTTATAATTGCATGCGAGCGACAACTTGCCACTGTTCATGGATGAAATACAATTATGATCCGTTATTCATCGTACGCTGGAATCGACCGACGGTCGGCAGCCTGATGAACCCCGCGACGAACGCATGGTTTTTCCCGCACCGGTGGCCTGCGGAACCCACGTACGGTGCAGCCCGCAATGCAAGCTCGCGGTCCGTTGGCCTCAACGGGGCTGCGTATCCGCGCCGCCTTTTCCATCGTGCTCGGGCGGCAGAACGAAGACCTGTCCGGGATAGATCAGATCGGGATCTTGGATCTGCTTGTGGTTGGCGTCGAAGATCAGGGTGTAGCGCACGCCCTCGCCGTAGGCGCGGCGGCTGATCCGCCAGAGGCTGTCGCCGCGCTCGATGCGGACGGTCCCGATCCTGGGGACGTCGATCGCGGAGGTGCTGCCGGTCCCGGACGGACCGTTGGCGGCAAGGCTGCCGGTCGTCGGGGGCCGAACCTGGTCAGCCGGGTGTGCACTGGGCGGGATCGCATCCCCCGAAGTCCGCTGCTCCGCGATGCCCTGTCCGGCGGCCTGATAGGCCGAGCCATGCTGTGCGGCGGCGTATTCCACTCCCCTATCGTGGCCGGGACCTGGAGCCTTGAACGGGACCTCTGCCCGGTCGCGGACCTTGCCCGTCGCGGGATCGACCCAGTCGAGCCGGACCCTGTAGTCCCCCGGCTTTACACCCTGGCCGATGGCGAACGTCACTGTTCCGTCGCGTCCCACCGTAGCCGGGGCGATTAGCGTGCCGCTCAAGTAGAGCCGCAGGTGGGCCCCGGGGGCTCCGCGCGCCGTGACGAGCAGCTTCCCGCCGTCCTGGGCATCGATGCTCGCCACCGTTGGCGGAGTTGCCGCCCTGTCGGCGGAGGCCTCCGCCCGGTGCGGGTCTTGCGGGGGATGAGCGGGATCGGACGCCCTCTGGCCGTCCGCCCTGCCCGTTCCGGCCCGCGACGTGTCGATGTCGGAGCCACGCGGAGCAGGCGTGAGTGTCGATGCGTCCCGATGCATCGCGGGCGGGTTCTGCTTCGCCGTCGCCTCCCCCTCGGCCCGGAGCGCCTGCCGCCCCGCCGCAATGGCGGGAATCGGGCCGGTCGCGACTGAGCCGTCCGATCGCGAGAGGACCCTCGTCGGCTTGTCGGGTTCCATCAGGGCGACGAGCGGCTTCACATCACGGGATGGCGCGACCAGAACGGCGATGCGCGCCGCGGAGCGCTGCGTGTCGCCCCGCGAATCCATTGCCCGCAGCGCGATCTCGCTGCTGCCGGTTGGGAGGGGCGGCGGCAGAATCGTGAACTGTCCGCCGGCATCGGCGCGTACCTGGGCCACCGGCTTGCCGTCGACGAGCAACGCGACGGCGGCGTTCGGTGCGGCCCGACCGGCAATCACCGCCTCGCCGTTCGGCTCGACGCGGACGACGTCGAAGTCCGGCACGGCCGAAGCGGGCATGGGCGCAGACGGGAGGCCGGCCGGCGTGCCCGGCCCGGTCGTCCGGACAGACCCGGCCGGCATGTCGGCCGCCGAAGCCGGCGCGCGGGCGGACCCCGCCGCCGGGGGCGACAGGGCGGCCAGCGATTTCGCAGCATCGGAGAGTGTGGCTGAACCGGCGTCGAGCAGCGCATCACGGCGCTCGTAGACGAGGCCGGCCAACCCCGTCAGGAGCAGCAACACGGCAACGAGCCCGGCGGTCAGGCCGCGGCCGCCCGTCATCCGGACAGCGGATGACGGAGCGGCGGCAGCTTTCGTCAACACGGCTTCGGTCGCAATGCGTTTGGAGCCGTGCCCGATCGCGTTGCGGTCAAGCACGGCTCCAAACCTATGTCGCGGCCCGCGCAGGCGCGCCGAAGCGGTGTCTGCCCCGGCGGAGAGCGCTCGACGCGGCCGCCGGGAGAGCAATGCGGTGATGACCCCGAGACCGGCGAGCGCGGCGATGAACGCGGTGACGAGGATGCGACGCAGGGCGGCCATCATGACGTGTCGATTCCCCTACGTCGTGACAGCGGCCGACGGATGCCGGCCCACGTCGGATGCCCGGTCGCCCCGAGGCGCGACCGGGGTCTTCAGGCTCGATGGTCAGGCGAGGCGACGCCCGTCGGTCGCGTAGCGGTCGATGGCCGAGGGCAGCTCCCGCGACAGGCGCGCGAGGAGGTCGGAGCGGCTCAAGCCGGTCTGCTGCGTGAGATGGTCCAGGGTCTGCGGGCCGATGGCGCGCTCCAGATCCGCCTCGGCGATGGCGTGGTTGTCACCCTGGTTGATCCAAGAGTTCGCCGCCACGCCGTGGCCGCCCTTGGTGAAGTGGTCGACGAGCTCGACCAGCCCGCTGGCGATCAAGCCGCCGACCCCGGCCGAGCTGACGCCGCCCAACACCTGCTGCAGGTTGGACGGGATCGTCGATCCGGTCGCCGGCGACGTCCGACCCACCGGCGGAACGAGCGTGCCGTGGGCGTCCTTGGCGGGGGTGCCGAGCCACTCCGAGATCTTGTCCCGGTTCTGATAGCCCGCCACCGCAAGCAGGCCCAGGAGGGCCGTCATCGAAGGATATCCTTTGCTCATAGCGCGTCCTTTCCGTGATGGGTCGGCAGGGTCTTCTAACCGTCGATGGTCAGTAGCCCCGGCGCGGCGGCGTGGCTGCCCGGCCGGTGATGCGGCGCGTGACGAACGCGATCAGCCGCGGAAGGACGAGAGCGGTGAGAAGCTTGCGGATCATCGGGATCTCCGGAGGTCAGCGGGAAGAACGGGCGAGCCAGCCCAGCGCGAAGGCCACGCCCACGAAGGCGAGCAGCGTCGTCGTGCGGTTGGCGTCGGCATACCGGACGGCGCGGCGGCCGTGGGTCGTCACCCGGTGGCGCGCCGCCTCGGCATAGTGCCGGCCGTCGTCGATGAGAGAGTCGGCCCGCTCCCGCACTTCGTGGGCGAGATGGCGGCCATCCTCGGCGAAATCCTCCGCCCGGTCCCTGGCACGGCCGTAGGCGTACTGGGCGCCGCCAGCCACCTGATTGACGGCTCCGCGCACCTGGCGGGCCGGGTCGCCGGCGAGGCCGCCGATGGCGGTCTGCGCGCGACCCTTGAGGTGACGGGACGCGCCACGAATCTGGTCGCGGTTCATATCGGTCTCCTGCATTGGATTGAACGGGCCCCGCATGGGGGCAAGAGACGGCGCTGGCCGGGCCAGCGCCGCGACGGGTCAGTGCACGGTCAATGCTTGCCGGTGATCTTGTCGGCGAGGGACTTGGCGCCATCCTTGACGTCGCCGGCGGTCTTCTGCGCCTCGCCCTTCAGCTCCTGCACCTTGCCCTCGGCCACCAGCTTGTCGTTGCCGGTCACC
>NZ_JALNUM010000206.1:0-4819 GCF_026540795.1 Methylobacterium sp. GC_Met_2 | reverse complement strand
CCCGGCGGCCAGCCCTTGGGAAAGCGGCTTCCGGGGGGGCGATCGTCGTTGTGGCGGTCCGTCATGGGGACGCGACGGGTGAGCGGGACATCGGCAGGGCCTTTCCTGGACATGGCCGTCTTGGGGCATGGCCTTCTTGAGGGGACCGAGAAACCGGTCGCCGTCGTTCGCGTCAAGCCGGCTCCCGCTCGGTGGGGCAGGGAGCCTCCCGGGCTGGGGGCTCAGCACGGAATGTGGACAAGTCGCGCATATTCCCTTCTGCCCCTGTGAAATTCCCATCTCCAATCGACCGTTCTCCAAAACGAACGCGCTCTGGCTCAGTAGGAAAACTATCTAGAAGACTCTTTCAGAGAGTCAGTTCAGCAGACTATATGGGGAGCCGAATTCGCTATCTGACCGAAGGGGTTGAGGGTACTTTGCGCATCCGACTCTGCGCGGTGCCGCATCGAACTCTGCGTGCGGCCGTATCGGAATCTGCGCCGGATCGGCGGGGTGGCGTATCGGAGTCTGCGCATCCGCGTATCGGATTCGGCGCGGATTCGGGCCCGGCGCGGTGGATAACGGGGACGGAATGCCCGGACCGGGGCGTATCGAACTCTGCGTGGGGCGGGACGGTCGGATCGGCCCGTATGCGACTCTGCGTAAGCCCGCGCCCGACCGCAGGCGATGCAGGGGATGCAGGCGATGCAGGGCGCGGGGAACCGTGGATTGCCGGGACAAGCCGGATCGGATCCGCGCCCCGGCGGCCGAATCGTGGCATGGCAGGATCGGGCCGCCTCCCCGCCCACCGGGGAGGGGCGTCCGTGCCATTCGGGCCGAGGGGCGATGACCATCGAGGAGAAGATCGCCGCAATCCACGATCCGGACCTGCGGGCCGAGATCGAGGCGGCGCGGGGCGGCTTCCTGTTCGCGCAGATCGTCGAGCACGTCCTGCATCGCCAGCGCGAGCGCGACGCGCAGACCGCCCTCCTCGGTGAAGAGGAGCGGCGCCGGTCCGGCCTGTCCCGCGACCAGCGCCGCCGCGACGCCGTGCGGCTGGTGATCGAGAGCGAGCCGGCGCTGCCCTCGAGCCTCCAGCACATCCACTCGGTGCTGGCGCTGTGCGGCCTGCCCTATCGCGATCCCGGGCCGGTGCGCGAATTCTCCCGGACCTACGGGCGCAACTCGCTGAGCCTGATCGCCGGGCGCATCAAGGATCCGGAGACCGGTGCCTTCGCGCCGCAGGGCCTGCCCTACGGGCCGAAGGCCCGGCTGATGCTGCTCCACCTCTGCACCGAGGCGGTGCGCCAGCGCAGCCCCACCGTGAAGGTCGCCGAGACCCTGTCGGGTTTCATGCGCGAGATGGGTTTTGCGGTGACCGGCGGCGAGCGCGGCACCATCCGCCAGTTCAAGGAACAGCTGAACCGGCTCGCCGCCTGCTCCATGCAGATCGGCCTCTGGGACGGGCGCGACAGCGCCACCACCCTCAACGTCCCGCCCTTCCGCAGCCTGGAGCTGTGGCGCCCCCGGGCCGGCGAGGGGGACGAGACCGCGGAGCGCACCGTGCGCTTCGATCCGGAATTCTACGAGACCCTGATCCGGCACGCCCTGCCGGTCGACATCCGGGCCGCCCGGGCCTTCTCGGGCTCGGCCCGCAAGCTCGACCTGCTGTTCTGGACCGGCTACCGGCTGCGGTCCCTCCAGCGCCCGCTGCGGCTGACCTGGACCAACCTCCACGCGCAGTTCGGGGCCGAGAACGCCTCGATCCGCAGCTTCCGGCAGGCCTTCAAGGCGGATCTCGCCCATCTGGGCGAGGTCTTCCCGCGCCTGCCGCTCGTGCTCGACGACAACGGCCTGACCCTGCACCCGGCCGATCCCAGTGCCCTGCTGGTGCCGCCCCGGCCGGCCTCGAAGGGCAAGCGGTTGCGCGCCAGGGAATAGAATTGTTCCATAGGGAATGAGCGTTCATTCTCTATGGAACGACGACGCCGTCCCGAAACCTGTTCCCACCAGATGGAATAGGCGTTATGTTCCTTCCGGTGGAAAGGAACGGTCGATGGGTTTGTCGGATGCCGAGATCGAGATGCGGCTCGCGGCCCTGCGGCGCCAGCGGGAGGCGCTCGACCGGGAGATCGCGGATCTCGTCCTCTATCAGGAACTCGGTCGCCGCCTGGGGGCCGTGAAGGCAGAGGCGGGGATAGACGCAGGGGCAGGGGCGCACGGGTCCAACCCGGATACCGGGCCCGTCCCGGCGGCCGTTCGACCCTTCGAGCGGGACACGACCCTGGCCGCCCATCCCGCCGGGCCCCGGGCCCGTCCGTCGGATCCTGCGCCGGACCCCGCGCCGCGTGCGGCACGCGCGTCCGGCCAGGACCTCGCGGCCACCGGATCGCCCGCCCCGGGTCCGTCCGGGGTCCAGGCAGTGCCGGAGGGCGTCCCGCCGGCCGTTGCCTTCACGGACGATGTCGCGGGGGCCCGGCGCTACGGCCGGGCCGTGGTGGAGGCCGCCTGCACGGCCCTCGCGCGGGCGGGTCGGCCGCTGCACGCGGCGGAGATCCTGGACGTCCTGACGGCGCAGGGCTTCACCCTGCCGGGCCGTGACCCCGTGGCGGGCCTCAACACCCGGTTGTGGAAGCGCTCCGGCCCGGGCGGCCCCCTCCGGCGGGTCGGCGAGGCCACCTACGGGCTGGCGGCGGATCGGGCGGCGGATCCCGCGCATCCCTGACGGACCGCCGGCCGGTCACGAATGCGCGACGCTGCGCCCGATCGGGCCCGATGTCCCTCATATCGGGGACGTACAGGGCCGGGAAACCTGATCGGACTGGTCGCGTTGCGGCACGGCGCCCTTGCCGCGCCCTTGCCGCGCACGGGTTCTTCGGGCCGGGGAGGGGGTGTCATGGGCGGACACGACGGGGATCGGACCCTTGAGCGCGCACCGGGATTGGGGCGATGACGGTGGCGCTCGCCAATCCGGCCGCGCAGGCCTGCGTCTTCATGCTCGGCTGCGCCGTGATCCACGCCGCCCGGGCACACGCGGAACGCCTCACGCGCCTGCTCGTCGCCGCGCTCATCGGGGCGACCGTGCTGCTGCTGCTGGCCGCCTCCCTCACCTACGCGCCGGGGCCCGACGCAACCTTCGACGAAGTCTCGGTCTACGCGGCCTCGTGAGGCGGCAGCCGGGCAGGCCGGGTCAGTTCACCATGCAGAAGCCGGCCCCGGTTCCGATCCGGCGCTCCTGCGCACACCAGGGCTTGGCGGGTCCGGGTGCACTCTTGAGATCGGCGACGGCCTGGCTTTTGCCCGGTTCGGCACCGCGCGGGGCGAGGTCGCCGGGGGGCCTCTCGCTGGTCCCGAGCACGTGCGAGACGGACGGGTCGCCCTCGAGAGGGCCGGTCTCGACCTTCCGCTCGGGGACCCGCTCGCTCAGCTGCCCCAGATCGGGCGGGCCCAGCGACGCGAGTCCGGGCAAGTCCTGCGCGGCGGCGGCGCCGCAGAGGATCAAACAGGCGGCCGGAGCCGTGAGGAACCTGAGCATCGACGAAGCTCCTGATGCGAACGATCCCGCCGCCCGAATCCCCGTGACGAGACCGACCGGCGGGCGAATCTAGGGTGGGGCCTGTTAAAGACGGGCAAAGATTTAGGATTAACAAGTCTTTATCATTCTTCGTTGAATGCTGGACTGCATTGGCCAATGTCGATCGGCATCCGAGACAGGAGCGCGCGACGGGGCGTGATCCGCGCGGTGCCGGCGGGCCGATCTCCGGCCCCGGTCGGTCTCCTGCCTCGGGCTGTGTCGCGGAAGGCGCGGGCGCTCTCCGACGAAGGGGGCACCGGTTCGGCGCAAGAGCGCGCGTCACAACAAGGGCTTGGAGCCAAACGCGATTGCAACGCGCACGGTACACGACACCAGACCGGGAAGGCCTCGCGTCGATTGTCCAATCCACTTCCCTCATCCTGAGGGGCCGGAGCGTAACGGCGGCCTCGAAGGCGAGCTCCAGCCGGCGTTGCGATCCCTGGAGCCCTCCTTCGAGGCCCGCTTCGCGGTGACCTCAGGATGAGGGGATTGGGTGGGATTGCCACAACGCGGCGCACGGTCGTGTTCCGTGAGCAACGCGATCGAGCCCCGCTCCAACCCGCCCGCACCACCATGAGGCGCGCGTGGAAGCGCGGCTGCAGGCGGTGCTCAACCGCCTCGCATGCGCAAGACAGCGGCGCGGGGAGGGCGCCTGAACCGCCCTCGCCCAGGCTCGCCCGGCCGAGTGCCCGGGATTGGGTCTTGGCTTGCCGCGGGATCCTGCGGCGACCGTCCGGCCGCGTGTCCCCGGACGGTCGTGGGGCACGGCTGCCAGCCGTGTTCGAGCGCCGGCTCGGACACAGCCCGCTGGGATCCACCAGCCTGCCGCAGACCCTATCCGTCGTTCGCATAAGATATATTATGGAACTACAACGATCCGTTGGGCGGGGTGAGGGGGGCTGGGTGTGCATCCTGGCACGTCCGAAAACGGTTCGCCCTGGACGCTTCCATGGCCGATGATGCCGAGCGGCGCCGCGTCATCCGAACAGGGCGCCGTCGGGCAGAGGCGGGGCGATCCGGGTGAGGGCGGTCCGAGCGCCCTCCCCGCGCCGGGATCCTCCGGTTTCCGTCCGAACCCTTCGGGTTCCGGCGTCCGCTCCCGTTGCGGTGCCGCCTCGTCATCCCGCGCAGCACCCTGATCCGGGTCGGCAACGCCAACGAGCGCGACGCCGATCGGATCGCTGCGGGCCGCCCGCATGACAGACGCAGGCGCCGGTTCCGGCCGGTCCGCGATGCCACGCCGACTCCGCCCGCTCGCCCGCCCGA
>NZ_JALNUM010000205.1:0-4944 GCF_026540795.1 Methylobacterium sp. GC_Met_2 | reverse complement strand
GATCAGGGCGCTGCCGCGGGCGAAGCCCCCGCGATCCTGTTCCTCAATCCCGACACGCAGGTCGAACCCGACGCCCTGGGCGTGGCCCGGGCCGCCCTGCTGGCCGATCCGCGGACCGGGATCGTCGGCGCCCGGCTGGTCGATCCCGACGGACGGACTGCGCGCTCCTGCGCCCGGACGCCCTCGGCGCTCGGCCTCCTCGGACGTGCCCTGGCGCTGGACCGGCTGGGCCTCGTGCGCCCGCACTTCCTTCGCGAATGGGACCATGCGGAGGACCGCGCCGTCGATCAGGTGATGGGCGCCTTCCTGATGATCCGCCGCGACCTGTTCACGGCGCTCGGCGGGTTCGATCCGCGCTTCTTCGTCTACTGGGAGGATGCCGATCTCTGCGCCCGCGCCCGGGCGGCGGGTTATTCCGTGCGGCACGTCGCCGGGGCGGTCGCGCACCATCTCGGCCAGGGCACGACCCGGCAGGTGCGGGCGCGGCGGCTGTTCTACTTCCTGCGCAGCCAGATCCTCTACGCCGGCAAGCACCACGGCGTCGTAACGGCCCTGGCGGTGACGGCGGCGAGTTTTGGCGCGCAGGTGCCGCTCCGGCTTGCCCTGGCCCTCGTCCACCGCTCGCCCGCCGAGGCCGCCGAGGTTCTGCGCGCCGCCGCCCTCCTGGCCGCGGCGCTGCCGGAGCTCCTCATGCGGGGCGATCGAGGAAGTCCAGCAGGACCCGGTTGAACGCCTCCGGACAGGTCACGCTGTGGGCGTGGCCGCCCTCGGGGGCGAGGGCGAGCCGGGCGTTGGGCAGCGCCGCCGCGAGGCGCTCGGAGCGCGTATAGGGCACCAGCACGTCGTCCCGGGCGGCCATCACCAGGGTCTCGTGCGGGATGCGCCCGAGCCGGTCGGCGATGGCGAAGCGCTCCAGGGCGCCGATGCGCGTCAGCACGGTCTCGGCCCCGGGGAAATGCGCGAGGGCGTGGGCCTCGTCGGCCGCGACCCGCGCGGCCTCGGCCGACAACCAGGGTGCCGGGTACAGGAAGATCGCCTGCGCCCGCACGAAGGCCTCCGGCCCGCCCCCGGCCAGGATCGCCCGGCGGGCCGCGAAGCACCGGCGTGTGGCCGGGTCCAGGGCGTCCCAGCCGTTGATGACCACGATCCGCCCGACGCGCCCGGGCGCGGCGAGCGCCGTCTGCAGGGCGATCAGGCCGCCCAGCGCGTGGCCGACCACGTCGGCCCGGTCGATCCCGGCGGCGTCCAGCACCGCGAGCGCGTCCCGGGCCATGGCGGGGATATCGTGGTCCGGCCCGAGCCGGTCGGGCGACCGTCCGGTCCCGCGATGGTCGTAGGTCACCACCCGGAACTGCGCCGTGAGCGCCGCCATCTGCGGCGCGAAGTATCCGGCCCCGCCGCCGAGCCCCGGCGAGAGCAGCACCGGCCGCCCGTCCTCAGGGCCCGCCACCGCGTGGTGGAGCGGGGCCGCGCCGACGCTCACCGGCTGCTCATCGGCCGACATGCGCCACGGAGGCGATCTCCACCAGCGCCTCCGGCTTCACGAGGCCGCACTGGATGCAATAGCGCGCCGGCTTCTCGCCCGGGAAATACGCCGCGTAGACGGCGTTGATCGCCGCGTAGTCCGCCCAGTCCTTCAGGAAGACGTGGTTGAAGGTGACGTCGTCCATCGTGCCGCCCGCGGCTTGGACCACGCCCTTGATGGTCTCCAGCACGTGGCGGGTCTGGGCGGCGGCGTCGCCGGCATGGACGACGTTGGCCTCCGCATCCAAAGGGAGCGTGCCCGAGACGTACAGCACGCCGTCGGCCAGCGTCCCCGGCACGTAGGGGGCGAGCGGCTTGCCGGTCCCCGGCGGATTGACGACCTGCTTCGGCATGCCCGTGCGCGCTCCCGTTCGACCTGTCGGCCGGGCAGGCCGCGCGGGCGGCGCCGCGTCGGGCGGCGCTCGTGCACCCTGCCGGTGACCGGCCGGGTGCGGGATGCACTTATTCGGCCATATCGAGGCCGACCGCATCAACTGCGGCGTGTGAGGCCGTCCCGAGGGCCGCCGCGAAGGCGGCGACGTCCGAGACCCAGCCGAAGAAGGTCTCGATATTGGCGAGCGCCCCGTGGTGCAGGCTTTCGGGCCCGGCCTGATGCGTCGCATCGGCCAGTACGATCCCGAAATACTCCCGGTGGAACCCGTCCCGCAGGGTCGATTCCACGCAGACGTTGGTGGCGATGCCGGTGAAGACCAACGTGTTGATCCCCCGGGCGCGGAGCATGCTGTCGAGGGGGGTGTTGTAGAAGCCGCTGTAGCGCGGCTTGCCGATCGTCAGGTCGCCGGGCTCGGGCTTCAGGGCGTCCACCAGCGCGTAGTCCCAGGAGCCCTTGGCGAGGAGCTGCGCGTTCATCTCCGGCTTCCGGCGCATGGTCTTGAGGGCGTTGGATTTGTGCCAGTTCGGCGAGCCCGGACCGCCCGCCTCGACATAGTCCGGATCCCAGCCGTTCTGGAACCACAGGATCCGGATGCCCGCCGCCCGGGCCGCCGCCACCGCCCGGACGATCTGCGCGATCACCGGGCCGGTGCCCGACACGTCGAAGCCCGCGAGGTCGAGGTAACCGCCCGCGCTCGCATAGGCGTTCTGCACGTCCACCACGATCAGCACCGTGGCGGCGGGGTCGAAGGCGATCGGCTCGGGCCGGGCCGGCAGGACGACGCTGCCGTGGCGGCCTCGGGGATCGCGATATCCGGCGGGGGCGTCCATCAGGCGACCTCAGGAAGCGGCGCCGTCGCCACGTGCCGGCGCGTGCGCATCAGCGGCTGGATCCGGGTGCCGAAGGCATCGAGACCCTTGAGGAAATCGTCGAACACCAGCAGCACGCCCTCCACCCCGTCGATGGTCATGATTGCGTCGAGCATCGCCGCCACGGTGGCGTAGCTGCCGACCAGGGTACCCATGTTGAGGTTCACCGCCGAGGCGGGGTCCGCGAGCTGGCGCACATTGGTGTCGCCGCCGGACTTGGTGTCGGCCGCGCCCTGGAGGCCGAGCCACGCGATCGCCTCGGCATCGGCTCCCGCCTTGTAGTGGGCCCAGGTGGCCATCGCGGCGGCGTCGGTCTCGTCGGCGATGATCATGAACAGGGCGTAGCAGGTGACGTGACGCCCGGTCTCGGCGCGCGCCTCCGCCAGCTTCTCCACCACGGGGGCGAAGGCGGTCGGCGTGTTGAGCCCTTTCCCTAAACAGAAATTGTAGTCGGCATAGCGGGCCGTGAAGGCAAGCCCCGCCCCGCTCTGGCCGGCGCAGATGATCTTCATCGGCGCCTGCGGCCGGGGGCTCAGCCGGCAATCGTTCATCTGGAAATACGTGCCCTTGAGATCGCTGGCGCCGGTCTCCCACAGCGCGCGGAGGATCTGAGCGTACTCCGCCAGATAGTCGTACCGACTGGCGAAATGCGCATCGCCGGGCCACAGGCCCATCTGGTCGTATTCCGGCTTCTGCCAGCCGGTGACGAGGTTCACGCCGAAGCGACCATCCGAGATCGAGTCGATGGTCGCGGCCATGCGGGCGACGATGGCCGGCGGCAGGCACAGGGTCGCCGCGGTGGCGAACAGCTTGATCCGGGTGGTCACGGCGGCGAGCCCGGCCATCAGGGTGAACGATTCGAGGTTGTGGTCCCAGAACTCGGTCTTGCCGCCGAAACCGCGCAGCTTGATCATCGAGAGGGCGAAGTCGAGCCCGTAACCCTCGGCCTTCAGGGTGATCGCCTTGTTGAGCGCGAAGCTCGGGCGGTACTGCGGGGCATTCTCCGAGATCAACCAGCCATTGTTGCCGATCGGGATGAACACCCCGACGCTCATGGCCTGCGATCCGCCCTGAACCACGCCGGCGGGATGCGCCGGGGCCGAAAGTCCCGTACCGGCCTCGCTCTGACTCATCGATCTGCGCTCCACGCGACGCGACTTCCCGGCCTCAGGGCCCCGAGTCGGCCGGAGGTTTGCAAAACCGGGTTGGAGGGTCAAACCCGTGGCGCCTGTTCGGCGGAAAAATGCTCATCTTTCCAGCGTGTTGCACAATCTGGGCGCGATTTATGCGCAGCCCATTCGCACTTGGAGCGATACCCATTCGGATGCGGCTCGGACGTCGAACCGAAGCTCGTCTCGGCTCAGAGCGGTCCAGGGACGGCGCCCAGCGCAGGCTCAAAAATAGGTCTCGCGCGGCAAATTTGGCAGCACATATACTTGGGGGCCGAGTTCCAATTGTCGCTGACGATCCGAGGACCATTTTCAGTTGGTGAAAACGAGTAACGGATCCGCTCAGCTGGAGTGACATCGATGCGCGTGTTGCCCGCCCTTCTCCTCGTCCTCGGCCTTGCGGGACCGGCAGCGGCCGATGACGCCGCCCGCGCGGCCGCTCAGGCCACGATCACCCGGCAGGTCGAGGCCTTCGGGCGCGACGACGCGCCGGTGGCCTACGCTCAGGCGGCCCCGGCGATCCGCGAGCTCTTCCCGAACGCCGACCTGTTCATCGGCATGGTCCGCACCCAGTATCGCCCGGTCTACCGGCACCGCAGCTTCGTGTTCGGCGAGGCGCGGGACACGGATACGGCGGGCGTGGTCCAGTCGGTGGCGATCCAGGACGAGTACGGCGTCGACTGGACCGCCGAGTACAGCCTGGTCCGGGACGCGGATGGGCAGTGGCGCATCACCGGCTGCCGCCTGACCAAGGCGCCGGGCACGAACGCCTGAAGGGCCCGCCGCCGCCGCCGCGGCGGGCGAGCGCTTACCGGGCGTCCGGCTTCAGCGTCGTGAGCTTGTCGAGCAATTGCAGCGTGGTGTCGGCGCAGGCCTTGGTCGTGTCGTCGTCGGCGCACTTCACGTCGAGGCGGGCATCGCCACGCTCGATGATGAAATGCGCGCCCTTCGGCGGCGGCGGCGGAGGAGGCGGTCCGCCGCCGTCGCG
>NZ_JALNUM010000204.1:0-5012 GCF_026540795.1 Methylobacterium sp. GC_Met_2 | reverse complement strand
ATCCGCCTCAGCCGTTGCGGAAGGTGTAGCTGTAGCCGTTCAACGCCGGCGCGCCGCCGAGATGGGCGTAGAGCACCTTCGAGCCCTTCGGGAAGAAGCCCTTCTTCACGAGGTCGATCATGCCCTGCATCGACTTCCCCTCGTAGACCGGGTCGGTGATCATCCCCTCGAGCCGGGCCGAGAGCCGGATCGCCTCCACGGTCTCCTGCGAGGGCACGCCGTAGACCGGGTAGGCGTAATCCTCGTTGAGCACCACGTCGTCGGCCACGATGTCGCCCGCGCCGACCAGGGCGGCGGTGTTCTGGGCGATGTCGAGGACCTGGGCCTTGGTCTGGGCCGGGGTGCAGGAGGCGTCGATGCCGATGACGTTGCGGGCGCGCCCGTCCGTCGAGAAGCCCACCAGCATGCCGGCATGGGTCGAGCCGGTGACGGTGCAGACCACTACGTAATCGAAGCGCAGACCCATCTCGGCCTCCTGCTTCCGGACTTCCTCGGCGAAGCCGACATAGCCGAGCCCGCCGAACTTGTGCACCGAGGCGCCCGCCGGGATCGCGTAGGGCTTGCCGCCCTCGGCCTCGACCTCGGCGAGCGCGCGCTTCCACGAATCGCGGATGCCGATGTCGAACCCGTCATCCACGAGCTGCGTCTGCGCGCCCATGATCCGCGACAGCAGGATGTTGCCGACACGGTCGTAGACCGCGTCCTCGTGGGGCACCCAGGCCTCCTGGATCAGCCGGCACTTCATCCCGATCTTGGCGGCGACCGCGGCGACCATGCGGGTATGGTTCGATTGCACGCCGCCGATCGACACCAGCGTATCGGCGCCGCTCGCGATGGCATCCGGCACGATGTATTCGAGCTTGCGCAGCTTGTTGCCGCCATAGGCCAAGCCCGAATTGCAATCCTCGCGCTTGGCGTAGAGCTCGACCTCGCCACCGAGATGGGCGGTCAGACGCTTGAGCGGCTCGATCGGCGTCGGGCCGAAGGTCAGGGGATAGCGCTCGAATGTGTCCAGCATCGGGTCTCTCCGGGTCTCGGGACGCGCCCGGGGGCTCGTCCCCGGATGCGTCGAAGCGAGGCCCCGAGGGAGCGGGCGGGAAGGCCCGGCTCCGTCTTCGAGGCGCAGGAAGAATCTACCCGATCCTTGATGAAAGGTGCTCTCGATCTTTGGGAGCGATATGCCTGCTGCTTGCGCCGTCGCGGCAATTTACGGCAGATAGCTCCGCATCGACGGACTAATCTGAAAGAATTCGTCATGTCCCTAGGGCTCGACCGGATCGACCACAAGATCCTGCGGCTGCTGCAGGTCGATGGGCGCATGGCCAATGCCGAGATCGCCGAGCGGGTCGGCACCAGCGCGGCCACCTGCCACCGCCGGATCCAGCGCCTGTTTACCGAGGGGTTCGTGCGGGCGGTGCGGGCCTTGATCGATCCGGCCCGGGTCGGCCGCGGCACCCTCGTCTTTGTCGGCGTCGTGCTCGACCGCTCCACACCCGAGAGCTTTTCGGAGTTCGAGACCGCCGTGCGGTCGATTCCTGTGCTCCTCGACTGTCACCTCGTGGCCGGCGACTTCGACTACATGCTGAAGATCCGGGTCTCCGACATGGCCGACTTCAACCGCCTCCACAGCGCCACGCTGATCGGCCTGCCGGGGGTGCGCCAGACCCGGACCTTCTTCGTCATGAAGGAGGTGATCGACAACGCGCCCCTCGATCTGTGACCGAGGAACCCAGTTTCAGACCGTATCGGCGGCCACCGCTGGGCTTATCGCAACGGACGACGCGCATCCCTTTCCCGGACAGGTGCAGCGAAGCGGAACCTGATCCGGATCCAGCACACAGAGCGCCGCGCAGCGGCACATGATGGCATCGCGGCGGCGCATACGGACGCTGCGCGTGGTCTTGTGCTGGATCCGGGTCGCGTTCCGCTGACGCTCCCCGCGCCCGGGAAAGAGACGGCGCGCAGGCCATATCCCTCGCGGTTCCGTTCTACCCCGCCCCGCGCCGCTGCTTGCGCAACGCCTCCCACCGGTCGAGCCGCTCGGCGATTCGGGTCTCGTAGCCGCGCTCGGTCGGCTGGTAGAGGTGCTGGCGCCCCAGCGCGTCGGGCCAGTAATCCTGGCCCGAGAAGGCGTCGGGCTCGTCGTGGTCGTAGCGGTAGCCCTCGCCGTAGCCGATCCGCTTCATCAGCTTGGTCGGCGCGTTGAGGATGGTGCGGGGCGGCGGCAGGGAGCCCGCCTCCTTGGCGAGCCGGGTCGCGGCCTTGTAGGCCTCGTAGACCGCGTTCGATTTCGGCGCGCAGGCGAGGTAGATCGCCGCCTGCGCGAGGGCCAGCTCGCCCTCCGGACTGCCGAGGAAGTCGAACGCGTCCTTGGCGGCGTTGGCCACCACCAGGGCCTGCGGGTCGGCGAGGCCGATATCCTCCACCGCCATGCGCACCAGCCGGCGGGCGATGAACAGCCGGTCCTCGCCGGCATCGAGCATCCGGCAGAGATAGTAGAGCGCCGCGTCCGGATCGGAACCGCGCACGGTCTTATGCAGCGCCGAGATCAGGTTGTAATGGCCCTCCTGGGCCTTGTCGTAGATCGGCGCCCGCCGCTGCACGATCTCTTGCAACGCTTCCGCGTCGAGAGTCTCGTCCGGACCAGCCGAGCGCCAGACCTCCTCGGCCAGGGTCAGGGCCGCGCGGCCGTCGCCGTCGGCCATGCGGACCAGCACGCCGCGGGCCTCCTCGGTGAGCGGCAGGGCTTGCCCGGTCAGCGCCTCGGCCCGGACCAGCAGCCGCGCGAGGGCGCCCGGATCGAGGGCCCGGAACAGCAGAACCCGCGCCCGGGACAGGAGCGCGGCGTTCAGCTCGAAGGACGGATTCTCGGTGGTGGCGCCCACCAGCGTGACGGTGCCGTCCTCCATCACCGGCAGGAAGGCATCGAGCTGTGCCCGGTTGAACCGATGGATCTCGTCCACGAACAGCAGAGTCGCCTGCCCGGCCACCCGGCGCTTGCGCGCCGCCTCGAACACCTTGCGCAGGTCGGGCACGCCGGAAAAGATCGCCGAGATCTGCTCGAAATGCAGGTCGGTGCCCTGGGCGAGCAGCCGCGCCACCGTGGTCTTGCCGGTGCCGGGCGGTCCCCAGAAGATCAGCGAGCCGAGGGTCCGTCCCCGCAGCAGCCGGGTGAGCGCGCCGCCCTCCCCGGTCAGGTGCTCCTGGCCGACCACCTCGGCGAGGGTTTGCGGGCGCAGCCGGTCCGCCAGGGGCCGGGCGGTCTCGGGGCCGGGCGTGCGGTCGGGATCCGGCGCGGAGGGCGGCTCCGCGGAGGCGAAGAGGTCGGACATCCGCGCATCAACACCGGGCCTGGGCGGGGGCGCAAGCCGGGTGCCCGCGACGGCAGGGGATCAGCCACCGAACACCGAGGTGATGACCTCGCCGTTGCGGTTGATCGTGACCTCCCAGGCGTTGAGGCTGTTGCGGGTGACCCGGTCGAGATCCTTGGTGGCCGCCATCGGCACGCCGTTGACCGCCACGATCAAGTCGCCCTTCTGCAACCCGACCCGGGCCGCGACGGAATTCTCGTCCACCGCCATCACGGCCACGCCGTCGGCCGGGAAATCGACCTGCATCTCCTCGGCCACCGCCGGCGAGGTGTTGACCAGCGTGGCGCCCAGGAACGGCGAGCGGGTCTTCACCTTGAGCGCGTCCCGCGGGCGCGTCTCCGGCGCGGGCGCCAGCTTGACGGTGACGGTCTGGCGGTTCGTGCCGCGCAGGATCCCGAACCGGGTCTGGCCCTGGACGCCCTTGAGCGCGAAGCGGTAGCCGAACGCCTCCGGGTCGGCCACCTCCTGCCCGTCCACGGTCAGGATCAGGTCGCCGCGCTTCAGGCCCGCCTCGTCGGCCGGGCTCTTGGCTTGCAGGCTCGCCACCAGCACGCCGGTCGGGTGGTCGAGGCCCATGCTGTCGGCGATGTCGGGGGTGACGCTCTGGATACGGGCCCCGAGCCAGGGCCGGCGCACGATGCTGGCCCCGTCGCGGGCGGCGTCGACCACCGCCTTGACCATGCCGACGGGGATCGCGAAGCCGATCCCGTGGCTGCCGCCGGATTGCGAGTAGATCGCAGTGTTGATGCCGACCAATTGGCCGCGCAGGTCGACCAGCGCGCCGCCGGAATTGCCCGGGTTGATCGCCGCGTCGGTCTGGATGAAGTACTGGTAGTCCGCCGAGCCGACCTGGGTGCGGGCGAGCGCCGACACGATGCCCTGGGTCACGGTCTGGCCGACCCCGAACGGGTTGCCGATCGCCATCACGAAGTCACCGACCTCCAGGGCGTCGGCATCGCCGAACGGCATCGGCACCAGGCCCTTCGGCACATCCTTGAGCTTCAGCACCGCGAGGTCGGTGCGGGTGTCGCGCATCACGATCGTCGCCTCGAACTCCCGGCGGTCGGCCAGCGCGATCCGCACCTCGTTCATGTTGTCGATGACGTGGTTGTTGGTGATCACAAGCCCGTCGGCATCGACCAGAACGCCGGAGCCCAGGGACTTCTGCGCCCGCTCGCCCCGGGGGCCGCGCCCGCCCTCCGGCTCGCCGAAGAAGCGGCGCATGAACTCCTCCATGGCGCTGGAGCGCGCGCTGGAGCGCTTGTCCACGTGCGAGGCGTAGACGTTCACCACCGAGGGCGCGGCCCGCTTCACCACGGGGGCGAAGGACAGCTGCACGTCGGCCTTGCTGAGGGGCACGGCCTTGCCGGGACCCCCCTCCTTCGCGCTCTCCGTGCGCGCCATCTGAGCCGTGGCCGGGCCGGCGGCCAGCAGGGCTGCGACGAGGGCGGGCAGGGCGAGGCGAGTCAGCATACAGAGGGCTCCGACGTCAGGGCGCGCGCCGTCCTGGACACGAAGCGGAGGCGCACGCTGCAGCCCTACGCTATCGAGGCCGATTGCGGCAGGTCCACGACACCGTCGCCGCAAGCCGCGCGAGCGATGAACCAAAGTGCAGCCAAGCTGATCCTGTCGGCACGTCCA
>NZ_JALNUM010000203.1:0-5028 GCF_026540795.1 Methylobacterium sp. GC_Met_2 | reverse complement strand
GGCGGATCGGCGTCCCGCGGCGGATCGGCGTCCCGCGGCGGATCGGCGTCCCGCGGCGGATCGGTGTCCCGCGGCGGGACCGATACGCTGCCTCCGGTCCGTCAATGGACTGGTTCCCTTCCGTCTGCGCGTTTCCGGCGTAGCGCGGGCGCAGGTGAGCGATTCAGGTGAGCGATTCAGGTGCACGATCGAAGGACGTGCCGCCGCGATCGGACGGATCCGTCGGCGCGCCGTACCGTATCGTTCCCAGAAAATAATAATCGCGCCTCAAATTTTATTGCCGATGTATATTGATATTGAGATATTTTTGGCTGATCGAGCGAAAATATTTCGACATCCTGGCGATCGTCTGTTGTGTTTGCGCAGCAATACGACCGTCCGGCTGCTCGATTGCTGACGCGAGTTGTTAAATAGTTTTAACCATCATAAGGTGTCGCCAATGGGTACGGCTCTGTATCGCCGGGCGAAACCCGTGATGGGTAGACCGGATTTCGTGATGGTGATGACTGCGCATCGCGTTCGACCGATCGCGACGGAAGTCCGGCAATCGCACCGGAGGCTCGAACCGTGCGGCATCGGGCGCGGTCGCGATGTATGAGGGAGACGGCCGGTTCCCCCGGGTCGGCGGCAAGCGCGATATCTCCGCCTACGCGACGTTGACGATGAGCACCGACGAAGTGCCGCCCGGCGCGCGCTTCGATTACTGGATCGAGGCCTGCCGATCGGTGTTCGGTGGATTCGAGTTCGTGGATCTGCAGCCGAAGGGGTTTCAGGCCGCCGTGAGCGCGCTGACGGTCGACAACCTCACGATCAGCCATTACCTCGGCCCGCCCCATGCCATGAGCCGGACGAAGTCGCATATCCGCTCCTCGGATAACGATTTCTACCTCGTCATCCTGGCGTCGGAGCGGACGTTCAGGATGGAACATGGCCGACACTGCCGGTCCGGCCCGGGTGGAATCGCGCTCATGGACAACACCCAGCCGTTCCTGGGCGCGCATCCGGAAGGCCTGGACATCATCAATGTCTTCATCCCGCGGGCCGTGCTGGAGCGGGCGGTCGGGCCGGCCCGGTCCCTGACGGGACTGACGATCGATGCGACGCAGACGAGCTTTCCCATCATCACGTCGTACCTGTCGACGCTGATCAAGCACGGCGCGGGCCTCGATGCGGAACGCCAGACGCGGATGGCCGCGGTCGCCGTCGAGCTGATCGCGGCGGGTTTCTCGGAGAAGCTGCAGACCGACCCGCCCCGGTCCTTGAGCGGCGCCGCGATCGTCAGCCGGGCGCAGGCCTTCATCGTCGATCACCTCGGTGTCGAGGGCCTGTCGATCAACGACGTCGTGGCTGCGCTCAACATCTCGGTCCGCCGGCTTCAGGAGGTGGCGAGCGCGGAGAACATCGCTCTGATGGACTGGATGTGGGAGCGGCGTATGCAGCTGGCGCGCACGAAGCTCGCCGATCCGACCCATATCGCCGTTCCGGTCGGGCTCATCGCCTATCAAAGCGGGTTCACCAGCCAGGCCCATTTCTCCCGCCGCTTCAAGGAGCGGTTCGGGCAGACGCCGACGGAGTACAGGGCTGCGTCAAGCTTCATGCGGGCCGCGCAGACGACGCCACCTGCCCTGTCCGCTTTGCGGTGAAGGGCGCGGCGCCCGGATGCCGCGGTTTCCTCAGACGAAGGCGGGCTGCGCCTCTGCGACCTTGGGGCGCCGCACCACCCGGCTGCGCGTCGCCGGCTCGAACCCCTCGGCGAAGCTGCATCGGTAGACCAACGCGTCGGCGGGCCCCAGGCCGGTGACCAGCGGCACCGTCACGCTGTCGCCGGAGAAGCGCCAGCCGCGCGCGCCCTTGTCCCAGTAGAGCCAGACCGTGCCGGGATGGCCCCGCAGGGTGAACACCGCGGCCTTGCGCGACAGGGCCTGCACGGCCCGAGGCGCATACATGCCCTTGTCACGATAGGCCTCCCGGGTCGCCGCGGGCTGACGATCCATGAAGGTGTTGCGCACCAACTGAATCGTCGCCCCCGGCTTCCCGAGAAACCGCTTGAATTCCGTCAGATTCCGCAGGATGACCGCCATTGCAGGTCTCCTCGCTTGTCCCGTACGGACCGCGTCGCCGCGTCCGTACCCACTCGATCCATCGAGTTGAGCGATTCCCATGACGGATTGCGTGACTGCACGAGGGGTGCGGCGGCACATATCAACAGATTCGACGACTTATACCCAGATTCTGCGGATCGAGAGCCCAAGAAGACACTCGGCGGTGCGGGAATCGACTCGGGCCATGGCGCGGAATCTTGTCGACCATTCGCGAAGACTCGCGGTCGCTGACGGAAAGTCCAGCACAGCTTGGGGCCAGTGGTTTCGATTCGCCTGGACTTGACCCGCATCGCCAACTGGCGCGTTTGTCTCGGATGCTGCTGCAGTTCTTCACGGCCCTGCGAGACGCCAAGATCCCCGTCTCCCTGAGGGAGTACCTCACGCTGCTGGGCGGCCTCGATCAAGGGCTGGCCGGGCACGAGGTCGAAGCCTTTTACTTCCTGTCGCGCACGGCGCTGGTGAAGGACGAGGCGCATCTCGACCGGTTCGACCGGGTGTTCGGTACGGTGTTCAAGGGGCTGGAGACTCTCGGGGAGGCGGTCGATCCGACGCCCATTCCCGAAGAGTGGCTGCGCAAGCTCGCGGAAAAATACCTGACCGAGGCCGAGAAGGCGGAGCTCAAGGCGCTCGGCTGGGACAAGCTGTTCGAGACTCTCAAGGAGCGGCTGGCCGAGCAGAAGGAACGCCACCAGGGCGGCTCCAAGTGGATCGGTACCGGCGGGACCTCGCCGTTCGGCGCCTACGGCTACAACCCTGAAGGGATCCGCATCGGCCAGGATGGGAACCGCAACTTCCGCGCCGTGAAGGTTTGGGACAAGCGCACGTTCAAGGATCTCGACGACGACCGCGAGATCGGCGCGCGCACCATGCGCCTCGCGCTGCGGCGCCTGCGCCGCTTCGCCCGGGCGGGGGCGGCCGAGGAACTCGACCTCGACGGCACGATCCGCGCGAGCGCCCGCCAGGGCTATATCGATGTGAAGCTGCGGCCGGAGCGGCGCAACGCCGTGAAGGTGCTGCTGTTCCTCGATGTCGGCGGCTCGATGGACTGGCATATCGAGCAGGCCGAGGCGTTGTTCTCGGCGGCGCGCTCGGAGTTCAAGCACCTCGCGCATTACTACTTCCACAACTGCCCCTACGAGGCGGTCTGGACCGAGAACCGGCGGCGCCACGAGGCGCAGACGCCGCTGCTCGACGTGATCCGCACCTATGGCAGCGACTACCGGCTGATCTTCGTGGGCGACGCCTCGATGAGCCCCTACGAGATCGCCACGCCCGGCGGCGCGGTCGAGCATTGGAACGCGGAGGCCGGCGCCGTCTGGATGCAGCGGCTCCTCGACCATTTCCCGAAGGCGGCGTGGCTCAACCCGGTGCCGGAGACGCAGTGGGGCTACACGCAGTCGATCGGCATGGTGCAGCGGCTGGTCTCGGGCCGGATGTTCCCGCTGACCCTAGAGGGGCTCGACGCGGCGGCACGGGCGCTGGTGCGGTAGGGATCGCGGTTGGGCTGTTCGTAGTGGCTCGGGTGACCGGGCCTTGAAGGTCGACCGCTGTCATAGGTCGGGCATAAGCAGGGTGAGTTTTGCCAGGATGGCGCTGGCGCCGTCTTTCACGGAGGCGGCGGTTTCACGCGCCGCGGGTGAAGAATGAGCAACCGGCTCCGCGTGTCGCTCTCTGAGGGCTACGATTTACATATGCCGGGTCGGACGCTCATGCGCGCGGCGGAGCGCGACAGGCCCCCTCTCCCGTGCGGGCTCTCCGGTGCGGGCTTGCGGATTCACACATCCGGTCTGGCAAGGCTGGTTCAGGGTCGAGCGCGGGTCCCCTCTCCCGTGCGGGAGAGGGACAGGGTGAGGGAAGAGAACTACCCGGAAGAAGTGCCCCCTATCGGCGCATCGATCACGTGCTCTGTTCTGAGCGTTCTCGTCCCTCACCCCAACCCTCTCCCGCTCGGGAGAGGGGGCCCGTCGCGCCCTGCCGCGAGCCTCGGTGTTCTACCAGGCTATGTGAATATCGAAGTCCGCACGGGAGAGGGCCCCCGCGCCTCTTCAAGCTGGCGGCCGAGACTGCCGAGACCTCAAACCTCTGTATCCTGTAGCTCTGAGGGGACGAAGAGCGCGTCGAGCTTTGGCGCTTGAGTCAACGGGCCGAGGCCTCAGGAAGCGCGACAGCATCCCCCTTCTCCCAGGCCTCAAGCCAGGCATCCACATCGGTGTCCGCTATGAAACGACCGCTCTCGATGTCCGCCCTCGCGATTGCTAGAAGGCCCGCTTCGACTTCGAGGCGCACGTCGCGCTGCCGGGTCAGCTCTCCAGGGGGCGCCGGCTTCCGGTTCTGCCGAAATCCGCCCGTCGTCACGCGCGCTCATCTTGAATCGCGGCGTTCCGCTTCACCACGAGAGGCGAACCTTACCCCTGCTGCGTGGGCGTCGTCACCACGAGCCCGTCGAGCGCCGGGGTGATCTTGATCTGGCAGGACAGGCGGGAATTCTCACGCACGTCGCTGGCGAAATCGAGCATGTCCTGCTCCATGTCCTGGGCCTTGCCGACCACCTCGATCCACGCGTCGGCGACGTAGACGTGGCAGGTGGCGCAGGCGCAGGCGCCGCCGCATTCCGCGTCGATGCCCGGCACGTTGTTGCGCAGAGCCGTCTCCATCACGGTCGCGCCGACACTGCCTTCGACGGTCCTCTCCGTCCCGGCGTGGTCGACGTAGGTGATCTTGGGCATGCTGGGGCTCCGGGCTCGCGTCGGGCGAAATCAGTCCAACGGGCGGCGTGACTGATTGGCGGTTGAACCCACGGAATGCAAGCGCGGCGATTGACACCCGTCCCGGATCGATCGCCGCATCGCTGCACCCCTGTTTCCGGAACGGCCCGCGACCTTACGGATGGCGGCGTTGCCCTCAGGCGCGGCCTTCCGCGATCGCG
>NZ_JALNUM010000202.1:0-5131 GCF_026540795.1 Methylobacterium sp. GC_Met_2 | reverse complement strand
CTAAACGTTCCAACCGCCTCTCCGGCGCATTGCTTACAGGAACGCTCATACTCATCGTCAACAGCATTACAAGCCGCGGCTTTCAATAAAGCACAATATCGATTTAAGACATTAAACCCAACACTAGTGTAAAAAAATTTTGCGTAACTTCCGGGATTAATTTTCCAAAATCATCGCGAGTTTTCCATTCCCCCGTGAGGCCAACCTACCGAGTCAAATATCTTCAGCTAATATCAAGTTTCAGCAATGAAAATAATTAGTTCAATTAAGGCAGTAACAAGGATTACGATATATATCGCAATTGACGATCCACAAGACTAGCTATATAGTACCAATTTGTCGCTGGATATTTTTATTTCATGTTTCAATGATCCACAAAAGGGATATTTTAATGAGCCAATTATATATAGATTATTTGAAGATATTATGATTTTAGTTGTTTGCTCATTGTGTAATTCAATATCAATCCAAAACAGCATGTCCCTGGATTGAGCTGCCGTCGAATTCAGTGCTAGAATGTCGTAGATCCCCGTTCCGGCTCAATTCAGGCAATCAAAAGATGTACAACGATTCCGTTTTGGTGAATGGTCTATATTTTGGTAGGAGAGTTATGAAGTGGGTAGTGGGCAAAGATCATTTTCTGAAAGTCGACCGCAATATTAATAGAATTCGACTAGGATCCAATTACGGGGGCTGGTTCATCTGTCCTGATGTTTTGAGCTCGAAATTGAAAGTGAACGTCATTTCGATTGGAATTGGTCGCGATATTACTTTCGACTTAGCTCTAATTGAGATGTTCGGAGCTACTGTTCATGCTTTCGATCCAACGCCTTTGAGTATTGAGTGGGTTAACAGCCAGGCATTGCCCAAAGGATTATATACACATCAAATTGGGATTGCGGCAGCTGAAGGTGAGATCGAATTTGGGCTTCCTCTTAAGGATGGATGGGATAGCTATTCGGCGTTCAACAAGAGCCGAGGTAGCGTAAGGTGTCCGGTCACAACTCTGAATGGAATACTCGAGATAGCTGGATCTAGAGAAATAGATATTTTCAAAATGGACATAGAAGGCTCAGAATTCGAAGTAATCGACGAGATGTCGTTTAACGACTTCCGTCCAGGACAGATATTGGTTGAATTTCACTACAACTCGGATGCGGTATCCAAAACGCATATAGATACCATTTCGCGTGTGGAAAAATTGAGAAATATTGGATACTCAGTGTTCGACGTGTCGCCATGGGGGCGTGAATTCAGCCTGATACGGAATGATTTGGTGAATTAAACCGCCGGGTGGTCAAGCTAGGGTTCGGATCATAGCCGCCAGGCGAACACATGAGCGTTTCATATGAGTTATGTTTGGCGTCAGACTTTCGTATGCTAGCTTAGGTAGTTCTCGGGAACGCCCTGGTGCATCGACTCAGACAGACAGTTCAGGGGATCGGCTCACGGCGGCAATGATGTCGGTGGCGGGCTTCGTCCTGGCGAAAGGTTTGGCGCGCCGGTTGTGCTCGGCGATGTAGCGTTTGATAGCCGCCTGTAGATCGACGAAGCCGGTGAAGGAGCCTCGCCGCAGCCGACGCCGGGTCAGCGCAGAGAAGAAGCCCTCGACCGCGTTGAGCCACGAGGCCGAGGTGAAGTCGAAGGTCCAGCGCGGGTGCCGGGCCAGCCAGGCGCGCACCTTCGGATGTTTGTGGGTGGCGACGTTGTCGAGGATCGCGTGGATCGCCTTCTCGGACAGGACGGGGGTCTCAAGGGCTTTGAGGATCCGGATGAACTCACCGTTCCGGTGGCGCTGCATGCAGCGGGCAAGCACGGTGCCCGCCAGAACGTCGAGAGCGGCAAACAGCGTCGTGGTGCCGTGACGGGTATAGTCTTGGGTCTGGGCGGCGAGATGGCCGGGGGCGAGTGGACGGTTGGGACGGGGCTGCTCCAGAGCTTGGATCTGGCTCTTCTCATCGATGGATAGCACCACTGCGTGGGCGGGTGAGGCCATGTCGAGGCCGATGACATCCTCTACCTTGGCGGCGAAGGTTGGGTCGCGCGAGCGCTTGAAAGTGCGCAGCCGATGGGGCTGGAGGCGGTGAACGTCCCAGTTCCGCTGCACGGCGCACAACGAGATCCCGTCCGCGCGGGCCACGGCCCGGCCAGTCCAGTGGGTGACCTCGCCTGGCAGCTCCGAGCAGGTCAGCGCCAGAACCTCGGCCACCGTCTCGGCCGAATGAGGCGGCATGCCGGGCGGCGTGTCTTATCGCGCAGTAGACCTTCGACACCCGCCTCGGCGTAGCGCTGTTGCCAGCGCCACACAGCCGGGCGGCTGACGCCGGCACGCCGGGCGACGTCTTGGACAATCAAGCGCTCGGCCGAAAGCAGGACGATGCGGGCGCGCTGGGTGTGCTTGAGCGGACGGGAGCGGTCGCTGGCGATCGCAGCCAACCGTTCCGCGTCGGTCCAATTGAAGAGCACGCATACCGTCTGAGCCATAGCCCAGACTCGCACGCCTCACCGCCCGCGTGAATCCTCTGTCCGCGTCACTGCACTAGCGTTCGCGCTGTCGATGAGCATCATTCCGAATTTAACGCCGCGCTTCTGAACAAGGTCGAGGAGGCGCTTCTAATTGCCAGTGTGCGATCAGTGGATGGAGATCTGGGGCGCCCGACCCAACGGACCGAGATCCTCCAGAGTAACCCGCCATAAGGCTCCATTGTAATACCGCCCGAGAATGGCTGGGAGTTTGCAGCTGTCAGTCCCGCGGTTGTGTTTTTGTCTCATACGGGGTCGCTTATACATCAGGATCCCGTATAGACTATTGCATTTTAGAATGTCAATATACTCTGTGCGAAGAAAAAAATGATAGGTGATTCTAATTTGATCAGGCTGATGAGGGCCTTTCGTTGGAAATTCTTGCGGGCTTCTTGAAGCAGGTCGACAAACAAATGACATTAATCCAATTATATCGGTTATTTAATTAGTAAAATTATATTATCCAGAATTCACGGATTATGGCTGTCCTGCAACGAGAAATATATATCATAATCCCAGTATATTTAGATTGCTCTAGTAAATAAAAGGGAAATTTCAAGTATTTTAACTTAATAAAATTGCAACAATGGATCGATTATCAATCGCAATGCTTACCCTATATCTATCAAAGGTTGACCCGTTTTTATTTAGTCATGGGTTGAAGGGTATCTCAATAGAACGATGTTAGCAATATTTCTCGCCTTGACTCCGGCGAAGATTCAGGTGAAGGCAGCAGAGTGCTTCGGCCATCTCCATACAGCTTCGTGTTAACTTAAACGACAAGGACGCTGGTATGGACGTCATCGACACCGAGATTCCGGACGTGAAGCGCATCGTGCCGAAGCGCCTCGGCGACGCGCGCGGCTGGTTCTCCGAGACGTTCCGCATCGACGCCATGGAACGGGCCGGCATCACCAACACCTTCGTTCAGGACAACCAGTCCTTCTCGGCGCCGCAGGGCACGATCCGCGGCCTGCACTTCCAGATCGCCCCCCAAGCGCAGGCCAAGTTCATCCGTGTCCTGCAGGGCGCCATCCTCGACGTGGCGGTCGATATCCGCAGCCGCTCGCCGACCTACGGCAAGTACGTGGCCGTGACGCTCGACGCCGAGACCGGTGCGCAGCTCTTCATCCCGCACGGCTTCGCCCACGGTTTCTGCACGCTCACGCCCGACGTGATGGTCGCCTACAAGGTCGACGCCTACTACAGTCCCGAGCATGACCGGTCCCTCGCCTGGAACGACCCTGAAATCGGGATCTCGTGGCCGGTCTCGGCCGAGGCCGCTATCCTATCCGACAAGGATCGCCGCGCGCCGAAACTGGCCGATCTCGGCCCCGTCTTCTGACCGCGGCGGCCCCGCGGCCGTAATTTAGTCACGGGGGCCGTCTTCTGACCCCGGCCAATCCGTTTTGACGATCCTGAAGAGGTATCCTGCCATGCGCATCCTGGTGACCGGAGGCTGCGGCTTCATCGGCTCGGCGCTGGTGCTGCACCTCGTCAACGATCTCGGACACGAGGTCTGCACCCTCGACGCGATGACCTACGCGGCCAACCCGATCTCCCTGGCCCCGCTCGCCGACAACCCGCGTCATCGCCTCAAGGAAGCCGACATCTGCGACCACGCCGCCGTGCAGAAGGCCTTCGCCGAGTTCAAGCCGCAGGCGGTGATGCATCTGGCCGCCGAGAGCCATGTCGATCGCTCGATCACCGATCCGGGCGCCTTCGTGCGCACCAACGTGATCGGCACCCAGACCATGCTGGACGGCGCCCGCGGCCACTACGAATCCCTGTCGGAGGCGGACAAAAAAGGCTTCCGGTTCCTTCACGTCTCCACCGACGAGGTCTACGGCTCGCTTCCGCCGGGCGGCTTCTTCACCGAGGAGAGCCGCTACGATCCGCGCTCGCCCTACTCGGCCTCGAAGGCGGCCTCCGACCACCTCGCCCGGGCGTGGCACGAGACCTACGGCCTGCCGGTGCTGGTGACGAACTGCTCGAACAATTACGGCCCGCGCCATTTCCCCGAAAAGCTGATCCCGCTGATGATCCTCAACGCCCTGGAGGGGAAGAAGCTTCCCGTCTACGGCGACGGCCAGAACGAGCGCGACTGGATCCACGTCGAGGATCACGCCAAGGGCCTCGTCGCCGTGCTGGAGCGCGGCCGGATCGGCGAGACCTACCTGCTCGGCGGCCGGGCGGTCCGGAACAACCTCGCGGTGGTCAAGGGCCTGTGCGCGGCCTTCGACCGGCTGCGGCCGCAGAGCGCCCCGCACGAGCAGCTGATCAGCTTCGTGGCCGACCGGCCGGGCCATGACCGGCGCTACGCCATCGACTGCACCAAGGCCGAGACCGAGCTCGGCTGGCGGCCGCAGAAGACCTTCGAGCAGGCGCTGGACGAGACCGTCGCGTGGTACCTCGACAACGAGAGCTGGTGGCGCCCGATCCGCGAGGGCCGCTACAACGGTGAGCGCCTGGGGCTGAACGCCTGATGGACGTCCTCGTCCTCGGCGGTGCCGGACAGGTCGGGACCGAGCTGCGGGCCGTGTCCTGGCCGGACGGCGTCACCGTCCACGCGCCGGACCGCTCCGAGCTCGACATCACCGATGCGGGC
>NZ_JALNUM010000201.1:0-5240 GCF_026540795.1 Methylobacterium sp. GC_Met_2 | reverse complement strand
GGTCGCCCAGCACACAGAGCCTCCCATCGGACCATGGAACCCCGGTGTCCGCTCAGACCTGCCGTCCGCCTTCCTGCCCCTGGTCACCGTCTACCGCCCGGAGCACGTCGAGACGCCGCTGCGCGAGGCCCTCGATCTCAGCGACCTGTGCGGCCTGCCGGCCCGGCAACTCACGCGATTCCGGGCCAGCCGCCTCGTCGTCCACGAGGTCCTGATTCGGGTCATGTCGGACCTGTCCGTGCCGGTGGGCGCGGTTTACGCCGATCTCGGCGTGAATTTCCGGGCGATCGTCGCCACGATCCTGCGTGAGGGCGTCGAGCCCCGCCTCGCAGAGGTCGAGGACGCCCTGACGCGGATCCGCGCCGAGGCCGATGCGGTCCTGGCCCGCGAGATCGCCGCGATCCTCGACGACCCGCCGGCCCCGCCCCCGCCGGAGCCGCGCTGGCTCGACCGGCTCCTCGGCCGGCGCCCACCCGCGGTCGAGGCGCCGCGCGTGGACCGCGCGACCCGGGCGCTGCTCCACATCGAATCCTGGCAGCGGCGGGCGTCGGAATCCGGCGACGGCCTCGAGATCGCGGCCTGCGAGGCGCTCCGCACGGTCGTGTCCGGCCTCATCGCCCGACAGAACACCCTGATCCGCGACGCGGCGCTGCTGCGCAGCCTCGCCGGGACGCTGGTCTCCAACGGCTACGGCAGCCGCCGGATCGGCGAGCGGATCGAGCCCTGGATCGCCGCCGTGGTGGAGGCCCGCGGCTACCGCCGGCTCGCCGCCCAGGACCATCCGGTGGTGATGAACGTCAAGGGCGCCTCGGCCTCCGGCAAGAGTACGATCCGCCCCTATCAGCTCGGTCTTGCCAGACGCCTCGGCATGGCGTGGTCGGACTTCGCGGTGATCACGCCCGATGTCTGGCGCAAGTATCTGCTCGACTACGACAGCCTCGGGCCGGCCGCCCGCTACGCCGGAACCCTGACGGGCTACGAGGTCGAGATCATCGACATGAAGCTCGACCGCTACGTCACCCGCAAGGCGGCGGAGCGGCGGATCTCGAACCTGCTGATCGACCGGTTCCGATTCGACAGCTTTCAGGCCGAGGCCGGCTCCGATGGCGGCGGCCAGCTGCTCACCCGATTCGGTGACCGGGTCTACATGCAATTCATGGTCACGCCGCCGGCCGACACCGTGGAGCGGGCTTGGCAGCGCGGCGAGATGTTCGGCCGTTACAAGGCCGTGGAGGATCTCCTCGCTCACAATGTCGAGGCCTATACGGGCATGCCGCGCCTGTTCTTCAACTGGGCGCTGTCGCGCGACAAGCAGGTGGTCTGCGAGTTCCTCGACAACAGCGTGCCGCTCGGCGATCGCCCGCGGACCATCGCATTCTGGGCCGACGGGATCCTTAACATCCTCGACGTGAAGGGGCTGATCGACATCGACCGCTTCCGCAAGGTCGACATTTTCGCACGTGGGCCCGACGCGGTCTTCAAGGGCGCGGACCTTTCGGCATCCGCCAACACCGCCTTCCTGCGGGAATGCCTGCGCCGGATGACGGCGATCCGCTTCGTTCAACCCGAGACCGGACGGGCGATCCTGCGGCTCGATCGCGGACGGATCACCGGGCTCGACCCCACCGCGTTCGCGGCTCTCGCCGACGAGCCGGACTGGGTGGCCACTCGCGCGCTGATCGGCCTGCCGGACGACCTCGCAGAGATCCCGATCCTCGAACAGACTTTGCGGCCGGCGGATCAGCCGACCCTCGGTGCGTGGGGGAGCGATTCCCCATGCCAATAAACCGGCACAATATCGCCGGCCTGACAGTTCATTCCGTCCGTCTCACCCTGGTATATTGCATACCTGGAACGGATGTGCATGATCCGTGGTGCACGAGACGCTGCCGCGAGAGGCCGCGCCGCCCAAGAGAGGCTTAGGGATGGAACACCAGGATTCGCCGTCGGCGAAATGGTGGCAGCTCGCTTTCGGCGTGATCTGCATGGCCATGATCGCCAACCTCCAATACGGCTGGACGTTGTTCGTCGATCCGATCGACCAACGTTATCATTGGGGCCGGGCGGCGATCCAGCTCGCCTTCACCTTGTTCGTCGCCACCGAGACCTGGCTGGTGCCGGTCGAGGCGTGGTTCGTGGACCGCTACGGCCCGAAGATCGTCGTGGCGTTCGGCGGCGTGATGATCGCCCTGGCCTGGACCATCGACGCCTACGCCGACAGCCTGTTCCTTCTCTATCTCGGGGCCGTCATTGCCGGCATCGGCGCGGGCTCGGTCTATGGTACCTGCGTGGGCAACGCACTGAAGTGGTTCCCGCATCGGCGCGGCCTCGCGGCTGGTGCCACGGCAGCCGGATTCGGCGCCGGCGCGGCCATCACGGTGGTGCCGATCGCCCGGATGATCGCCACCAGCGGTTATCAGGACGCGTTCCTGTATTTCGGGATCGGTCAGGGCGCCGTGGTCTTCGTGCTCGCCTTCCTGCTGCGCAAGCCGTCGACGATCGCGCAGGTCCAGCGCAAGAGCACGCGCCTGCCCCAGACCAAGATCGATCGCAGCCCCCGCGAGGCCGTCCGCACTCCGGTCTTCTGGGTCATGTACGCGATGTTCGTGATGGTCGCCTCCGGCGGCCTGATGGCGGCGGCGCAGATCGCCCCGATCGCCCACGACTTCCAGGTCGCCGGCGTCCCGGTGAGCCTGTTCGGCCTGCAAATGGCGGCGCTGACGCTCGCGATCTCCCTCGACCGGATCTTCGACGGGTTCGGGCGGCCGTTCTTCGGCTACGTCTCCGACCATATCGGCCGCGAAAACACGATGTTTATCGCCTTCTCGACCGCAGCGGCAGCGGTGATCGTGCTCCTGACCTACGGCCACAACCCGATGGTCTTCGTATTCGCGACCGCGGTGTATTTCGGGGTGTTCGGCGAGATCTACTCGCTGTTCCCGGCGACGTGTGGCGACACGTTCGGGTCCAAGTATGCCGCCAGCAACGCCGGCCTGCTCTACACCGCCAAGGGGACCGCAGCCTTCCTCGTGCCCTTCGCGAGCCTGCTCTCGACGGCCTACGGCTGGTCCGCGGTGTTCACGCTGATCATCGTCCTGAATGTCACGGCGGCAGCCTTGGCCATGTTCCTGCTCCGCCCGATGCGGGCCCGCTACCTCGCCGAGCCCGAGCCCGCCGCGGCGCTCGCCGCCCGACCGATCCGGGCGGCCTGAAGGCCGTCCGCCCCGCCACCCTCGACATCGACCTTCCGGAGACCCTGCGATGACCGCATTGGCCAAGATCGTCCACACCACCCCCGAGATCGAGGCGGAGCCCGATCTGACCGATGGCTTCCACCTCGTCATCGACGCGCTCAAGCTCAACGGCATCGAGACGATCTACGGCGTGCCGGGCATTCCGATCACCGATCTCGGCCGCATGGCGCAGGCCGAGGGGATGCGGGTGATCTCGTTCCGCCACGAGCAGCATGCCGGCAACGCCGCGGCGATCGCGGGCTTCCTCACCCAGAAGCCCGGCATCTGCCTCACCGTCTCGGCCCCGGGCTTCCTGAACGGCCTGACGGCGCTGGCCAACGCCACCACCAACTGCTTCCCGATGATCCTGATCTCTGGCTCCTCCGAGCGCGAGATCGTCGACCTGCAGCAGGGCGACTACGAGGAGATGGACCAGCTCGCCATCGCCAAGCCCCTGTGCAAGGCGGCGTTCCGGGTGCTGCACGCGGCCGATATCGGCATCGGCGTCGCCCGCGCCATCCGTGCCGCCTGCTCGGGCCGGCCGGGCGGCGTCTACCTCGACCTGCCCGCCAAGCTGTTCGCCCAGGTGATGGATGCCGAGGCTGGCCAGAAGTCGCTGGTCAAGGTGATCGACCCGGCGCCCGCCCAGCACCCGGCCCCCGAGGCAATCGCCCGGGCGCTGGACGTCCTGAAATCCGCCAAGCGACCGCTGATCGTGCTCGGCAAGGGCGCCGCCTATGCCCAGGCCGACGAGGCGATCCGCGCCCTCGTGGAGACCAGCGGCATCCCGTACGTGCCGATGAGCATGGCCAAGGGCCTCCTGCCCGATACCCACCCACTCTCGGCCGGCGCGGCGCGCTCCACGGCGCTGAAGGACTCGGACGTGGTGCTGCTGATCGGCGCCCGGCTGAACTGGCTGCTCTCGCACGGCAAGGGCAAGAGCTGGGGTGAGCCCGGCTCGACCAAGTTCATCCAGATCGACATCGAGCCCCGCGAGATGGATTCGAACGTCGAGATCGTCGCTCCGGTGGTCGGCGATATCGCCTCCTGCGTTCAGGCGCTTCTGGACGGCATGGGCAAGGGCTGGCAGCAGCCCCCGTCAGATTGGACCGAGACGCTCAAGGCCAAGCGCGAGGCCAACATCGCCAAGATGGCGCCCAAGCTCATGAGCAACGCCTCGCCCATGACCTTCCACGCTGCCCTCGGCGCCCTGCGCACCATCGTGAAGGAGCGGCCGGACGCGATTCTGGTCAACGAGGGCGCCAACACCCTCGACCTCGCCCGGGGCATCATCGACATGTACCAGCCGCGCAAGCGCCTGGATGTCGGCACCTGGGGCATCATGGGCATCGGCATGGGCTTCGCCGTCGCGGCCGCCGTTGAGACCGGCAAGCCGGTCCTCTGCGTGGAGGGCGACAGCGCCTTCGGCTTCTCCGGCATGGAGGTGGAGACGATCTGCCGGTACGGCCTGCCGATCTGCATCGTGGTGTTCAACAACAACGGCATCTATCGCGGCACCGACACGGATCCGACCGGCCGCGATCCGGCCACGACGGTGTTCGTGCCGGATTCCCGCTACGACCGGATGATGGAGGCTTTTGGCGGCGTCGGCTACCACGTCACCACGCCGGACGAGCTGACCCGAGCGGTCAACGAGGCGATGAATTCGGGCCGGCCGGCCCTGGTCAACGCCGTGATCGACCCGGCCGCCGGGAGCGAGAGCGGCAATATCGGCAGCCTCAACCCGCAGAGCGGCATCAAGAAGAAGAAGTAAGGGCAGCGAGCGCCCTCAGCCCGCGCTTCTCACGTCAGCTCGCCGGCCGGATCGCTCAGCAATCCGGCCGTTTTTAATGCGGGCCGCCGGATCCGCGCCTTCCCTCCCCCTCTGTGGGCTACGATATCCACACATCGCTGGCCGAGACGCGCTCTTCTCCCCTGGCGACCCTGGGCTTGCCCAGGATCGCTCGAGCTTGCGAGGAAGAGTTGGAGGCGGGGGTGGTGCAAAAA